>DAOWES010000004.1 GCA_030638385.1 Candidatus Cloacimonadota bacterium
ATTATTTTGGATCGGAGCTATACCAAGCGTCACCTTTACTGATTTTGATTTGTTGTATTTATTGGCAATGTGAACAGCATCTGAAATTTCCCATATTTTAATAGGAATAGCTGCAAGTATTATTCCTGTACCAATTGTTAGAGCTTCTTTACTACCACCAACATCACCAGCAATACATATATTTCCTCCTACTAATAAAAGCCCCATTTCAGTAAGTGAAAATCCTAATCCTCTTAACCAATTACCTGCATAAGCATGTCCTACGCCAAGTGGTAAAATTGCAAGCGTACCAGCCAAAACTGGAGACTTCTCAACCACAGGTTTTTCATCTGCCATAGAGACAATGACCATTGCCATCAGTAATATTATCATTAATATCTTCTTCATATTTTTCCTTTTTCTTTAAAATGTAACAGCTAATCCAATGTTGATTAGATTTGATTGCAGACCTACATCAATTGAAGGGCGTAGATAAAATTTATCCTTTATTTTAAAGCTGTACCCATATCCAATTGTCACTACAGGCATAATCCAACCTGGATCATCCCCAATATCAGCAAAATTAAAGGGTGGCATGTAAGCAATTCCACCTTTTAATATTAAAAATGATTTTTCTCTATTTGTATTCCAAAATCTATTTGCTTGCAGATAGATACTATCGAAATGATGAGAATCCATAAATTCGAATGCAATTCCATGATGACTTTTAGCATGGGAACATAATTCATTCTTATAATTCAAAGTTGTTTCCCAGGCATGATCTTCATAAATATTCGCCATCCCAGCACCAACTCTTATACCTGAAAAAACACCGGTAGTTGGTGAAACAACAAATACCGGTGCTCTTTTTATTACTTTTGCAAATATCTGTGTTGTCATTAATAAAACAACTAGTGAAATAATTATCTTCCTCATTCATCACGTCCTTCTACGTCATTATTTTTTTTAACATACGATAAATTTAAGTTAGCTAAACCAGCTTTTAACCCCACATTTGACTGAAGCAAATTACTTTCCGAATTGCAATAAGTCCCGTCAACCGAAATCAAAATACATATTCATATTTCCCCGCAAAGCGCGCAAAGAAAACTTAAGTTATGTAGCTCCGGAAGCTTAAGTTCTGCACAATTAAATGTTTTGTAAAAGCTCACCCCGCCAGCTCTATTAGAGGGGATTATTCACACTCTGCGATTTCATTTTTCTTTAAAGAATTTTTTCGGTTAATTTTGTTGAACTTATAAAAAGCCCTCCGGGAGCAAATTCCAAGAGGGCTGTGATTTAGGAAGAAGCGTAATAGGGTGAACAACAATTTTTAATTCTTTTAAGAGTGAATCATTAGCTTAAAAGGTTATCGAAAAACTCGCAACTCTCCAATTATAAGAAGATACAATCAGTTTTGACTTTTTTTTTCTTGCCATAAATTACCAACTGTTAATTTTTGAGCAATCAATAATTATATTTTGTATAAGTGGATGCTACATTATGCAAAAACAATAACTTAAGGAGTTTTACATGGTTAGTACGTCAGATATCAGAAATGGTATGATAATCAAGTTCAAAAATGATTTGTATGAATTTATAGAATTTTTACACGTAAAGCCTGGCAAAGGTGCTGCGTTTGTAAGATCTAAATTAAAAAATATCAAAACAGGAAAAGTGATAGATAATACATTTAGAGTTAGTGAAAAACTTGATGAAGTTAGAGTTGAAAAGCACAAGAAAGAATATCTTTATTTTGATGGTAATTTTTATGTATTCATGGATACAACCTCTTATGAGCAAATATCTGTTGATCCGGTTTTACTTATCGGGAAAGAGAACCTAATCATTGAGAACATGATTGTAACAATGAAAATCGATGATGAAGATAATATTATAGGCTTGGAGCTTCCAATTTCAGTAATTCAAGAGATTGCTGAATGTGAGCCCAATGTGAAGGGAAATTCTGCTTCTGTTAGTGGAAAAAAAGCCATCACTGATCGTGGATTAGATATTAATGTTCCATTCTTCATTGAAGTTGGAGACAAAATTAAAATCGACACCAGAAATGGTAAATATCAAGAAAGAGTTTAAAAAAAAAAGAACAATAAAGGAGATCTAAAATGCCAAAAGGAAGAGCTTTCGCTGCAAGACTTGCGCACGAGATCAGTACAGAAGGTAAAGTAATGTGCCCAACATGCAATACCGAGGTTAAAAAGGTCAAATTGATCAGAAACAAAAAATCAAAAGCTAACACATGGGCTCCAAAATATGAGTTTAAAAGTATGTGTAAATGTAATGAAAAAGACATTATGGCTGGTAAAATCTAAATTTAAGATCCAGTAACTCTTAATAGCCTCCAAATCTTGGAGGCTATTTTTTTTATTTAAACATATCCAACAACGAATCACAGTTAAATGAAAAAAAATTAAGGCATTAAAATCTAATTTCTACGAGTCGAGGCTCTGCATTACATCATTTTACTACGCTTAATTAAATAGTGCAAAAGTGCTTCATCAAAAGGTGTAGTGGTAGTAATTGGTTGATATTCGATGAATGATTGATGGCAACGTGTTTTTAAATATTCGCAATTTTGCTGATAAGCCTTTTGATAATCTTTGCGAATTTGCCAAGGATTAACAGTTACTTTTTCGCCGGTTTCCGAATCGATAAATTCCGTTTCCTGTTTAAAGTTAAGATCAATCTCTTTGGCATCTTGCAAATGAAACAAAATAACTTCATGCTTGTGATGGCGAAAGTGCTGTAACCCTTGCAGAATTTTATCGGGATCATCCATCATATCTGAGATCAAAATGATTAGACCACGCTTTTTAATGCGTTCAGCCAAACTATGCAATACTTGTGCTGTGTTTGTTTTGGCTTGTGGTTGCAAGTTATGCAATGTCTTAAATAAGATAGTAAGATAACTACGCATCGATCGCGGTGGAATGTAGTTTGTTATTTTGTTTGTATAAGAAAGCAAGCCCACAGCATCTTGTTGAGAAATCATCAAATAGGCCAGCGCAGAAGCAAAAGCTTTAGCGTATTCAAGCTTGCTGGTTTTCCCACTAGCATAGCCCATTGAGGCGCTATGATCAACGATTAGGTAAGATTTTAAGTTTGTTTCTTCTTCATAACGCTTGATGTAATAACGATTTGTTTTTGCATAAACTTTCCAATCAAGATTATTGATAGAATCTCCGGAATTATATTGGCGATAATCGGAAAATTCCACACTAAAACCATGATATGGAGATTTGTGTAAACCTACGATAAAACCTTCTACAATAAGCCTGGCTCGAAGATTGAATTTGCTAATATTAGCTATAAATTCTTCGTTGAGATATTTCATATAAGATATTTCATATTAAGATATATTAGTTTGAGAAAATTTGATTCATAGTGAATCTATTGGAATCTCTCAATTATTTGTTATGCTTCTTAAATCCCACCATTATGGAAGCAGGAAAGAGAATAACATAAGCCACTATCAAGATTACTACAGAAATTGTATTATCACCGGTAGCCATAATAGCGTAGCCGACAATTGTAAAAATAATTGCTACGATTAATAATATTAAATTGGTTTTTCTAAATTCAAATTTCATTGTTTCTCCTTTTTTCAAATTACTCATTTATCTCAGGTGATTTTTGGTTAAAATGCTTTTCCAAAAGTTTTTTGGAAGCAATTACAGATTCTTCATCATTATTAAGCATAATTGCTCTAATTAGAAATTCTTGAGCTTTATCCATTTTATTTAATTTAAGATAGACTTCGCCAAAATGATAAGCGATGGCACTATCTACCAAATTTTGAGAGCAATGTTTTTCTAATATCTCAATTGCTTGCTGATAATTTCCTTTCCGAAAGTGAAGCCAAGCTAAACTATCCCAAATCATTCTATTCTCAGAATCAATTTCCAAAGCTTTTTCCAAATATATTTGGGCTTCATCATATCTAGCTGATATCTGAAAATCTGCAATCGTATAACCTAGCGAATTTAACATCTCAGAGCTTTCAGGGTATAAGATTAATCCTTTTTCCAAATATCCTAAACCACTTTCTTTTGTTTCTTTATTACTAACGATCATTGAGCAGAAAATGAAAATATGTTCCGATGGCTTGAGATTATCTTCTAACTCTTTCTCAAGAATGGTTAAGGCTAACTCTTTTTCTCCGTTCTCATAATAATGAATAGCAATAAATTCAATTGTGCTAAAAGCTATATCATCAATATACTCAAGGATTTTTTGGGCATGAGAAATATTTTTTGCCTCCAAACATATTCGGGCAGCCTGAAATATTAGATTTGTTTCCACAAAAAAATCTTCCGGAATCTCTTCCAAATACTGCATTGCACTATCATATTCTTCTACGGAAGCTTTTAGAATAGCTTGTAAAAACGTGGTAGCTTCAGGATCATCAAATAATTCATTGATTCCATTCCAAAAATAATTTCTTCCTTCAACTTCCAAATTGGGGTATATCTCATTTAAAATAAATGCTGTTTCAGAAAGATTATCAAGCATTAAGATGGAACTAAAAGTTTTTTCGTAATGGCCCAATTTACTCCAGGCATTAGCCAAATTCATAATCAGGTATTTCTTGGATAAAAGATCATTTCGAAAAACTATTTTGCTGCCAACATTTATAGCAGTTTCCCAATCTTGCAAATAAACTGCTGCCGAAAATATTAATTCGAGATTATAGGTCGAGCTGGAATCTATGAAATAGGGTACACTTTGTAATATCTGTTCATATTTACCATTTCTTTGTAGATTCGTTAAATAATAGCTGGCAATTTCATCTATCAAATGTTGCCCTGCTTGCAAATTTGCCAAAATTAGATTTGAAAAAACCTGCTCAACTCCCAAATTATCATACAGCTCTGCCAACTCTTTTTGCGAAATATTTACCTCTGTCCATTTTTGATAAATTTTACCAACTATATCTAGCACTTTTTCTTTATCATCAGCAAATTCAAAGGCAACACTAATAACTTCATTTACATTTTCCCATTCAAACCCCAAAGCTTGTTCCAATAACTCTTTGTCAGATTTATTGTGATACTTGAGTTCATAATAATATTTTAGTGAATAGATTCGCATTGAAGGATATTTTTCTACTTGCAATGCGAGAATCTCCATAAATTTGGAGCTATCCTCTTTGTACTGGTAAACATTCATCAGAGAGTCCAAAATCTTATGGGAGATGATACCTCTTTGAACATATTCATTTCCAAGTTCGATTACCTTATCGGCATAGGAGGCATTGTTTATCATCAAAACTTCCATAATTTCCAGAATCATCTCTTTTATAAAAACATTATCCGGCGCTTGTTCATCTGCTTTTTCATATAATTGCAACGCTAATGGGATATTCCCTTCTTGCAGAGCAATTTCTGCCATATTAAAATAATAAACAGAAAAATTATTGGAAATTCTTGGATTTGCTTGAGGTTTAATTTCTAAGCTTTTTTGATTGTTAATTGAGGAACAAGCAGCTAAATTTATTAGTATGAGCATAAAAAGGGACTTATAAAAAGCCCCTATTTTCTTATTAAGATGTTTCATAGTTTTGGTAAAATCCTTATTTCATCAATTAGAACGACATATAATAAAACAACGAAATTGTCCTATCTGCTCCATTAATATTATCATGATTTTTCAGAAGATCTTTAAAAGCTATTTTAGCCACCAAATTTTCGGTGAAGTGAATATCAAAACCGGCATTAAGGTAGCCTCTTTTTTTACCACTGAGTTCAGTAACAAGCTCGTCGATGTAGTCATCATTATCGTTCCAAGCTGTATCATAATCAGCACAGAAAACAATCATCTCGCCAATTGATTTATCTATCCCCAAAAATATATTTGGATCTTTATCTTTGTCATCTGTTTCCAAACTATAGTTTACTCCCAAATGAATTCCAAGATTTCCCAAAAAACTACGATTTGAACTAGCGACTATATAAAATCCTTTTGATTTGATATCGAACCTTTTAACTTCAACTCCATCTTCATCTGTTAAAGAATAAAATTTCCCGTGTCCTTGAGAATCATAGCCAAGAGCTATCGCAGGAAAATTTGCACTTTCATCTATAATTCTAAATTTTGCAGAAAACTCTACTTGATCATGCCAAACTGGTTCTTCATTTCCGACTACTTTTTCTGCTCCATAAGAAACTCCAAACATAAAACGAGGAAAAAGCCCAACCCTGGTACCAATAATCATACCATTATCTTTATAAAGTTTCATCGAAAGCTCTGCTTCACCTCTTTGCAAGATGCCGGCTGTTGGAGCCTCGATAAGACAATTCTGCTCAAAGGCAAAAGCAACCGTTACTGCAAAAATCATTAATACGACTAAAATTTTCTTCATCTTATTCCCCTTTTTATATATTCATAAAACTATTTTTTCACTGCCATTATTCCATATCGACAATGCACATTAAATTTTGCGAGAACTATTAGTCAAGATTATATCTAACCTAGAAAGCCAACAAGATGCGGGAAGAGGCAAGAAAATCTTAGAGCAAAAGAAAACCCACATATTACTGTGGGTATGAGTTTTTTAATAGAGATAAATTTACTTTATTTAACTTCTCCCTCTCTCACCCAACCGGCCCAATTGTATTCATCTTTTTTCAAACGGAATCGAAGCCAGCCTTTTCGCTCTTCCACCACATAGATTTTTACACCTTTCATTAATTTCCCTATATTATCACGATCGTAATAAGTGCCGGGCCCAATGCGAATATCAACATTATTATTGGGGCAGGTGAGGGTATAAAGAACTTGGCGAGGAGCATAGCGCGGATTTAAAGAAGTCACCAAAGTATCACTCTTTTTGGGAGTATCTAGAATATCGGGAGTAGTTTTTTTAGTTTTCGCTTTTTTAACTGTCTTTTGGGCAGGAGCGATTAAGTTCACTTTCACCAGCCAACATTCTTTTATAAAGGGAACATCTTTGGTAAGTTGTTTTGAAACTTCTTCAGCTTTGCTTTGGTTATAACTATTTGCCAAACGTAATCGATAATATTTTTTCCCTTTTACGGTAGCAGTAACAATCTTGCCTTGATAGCCATATTTTTCCAATTCAGATTTTTTCTTCTCTACGTGACTGCGCTTAGTGTTTGCCATTATCTGAATTTCATAATTCCCTTTAAAACTAGCTTTCTCCTTTGAAGTATCCTTAAGTTTCTCTTTTGGTTTATCTTTTGGATATAGGTCATTTCCTTGCAAATCTTGAAGCCAAAAATCATTAAAAGTTGTAGAATCCACTATCTTTTTGCCCACAGATAATGCTTCTTTTTTACTATATCTTTTTTTCAAACGTAATCGATAAATAGTTTTTCCCTTTATATTCGCTTCCAATAATTTGGCCGGATAGCCAAGTTTATCTAAATATTTTTTTTGGGAATTGATCGATTTGTAATTACTGCTGGCCATTAACTGAATCTCATACTCTTTCACCCCAGAAACTTGTGATTTAGGCACAACTTTGGTTGGTACAACCTTGCTTGGCACAAGTTTGCTTGGTACAGCTTTCGTTGGCACAACCTTGGTTGGTACAACTTCAGAAACTTCCGGCTCCACTTTGACATTGGAAAAAGTTGATGTCTGATATACTGCCTGCTCTTCTAACCAATATCCATCAATTCCGGAAAATATGCTTTTTAGTTGTTCTCCCAAAGCAATTGCCTCATCTTCGGGAAGAAGATCTTCCGCTCGTAAACGATAAACTATCTGACCTTCTCGTTTTAGTTTTGTTATTTTAGTTTTTTGTCCATAATTGCGAAGTTTGTTTTTTAATCTGGTAACCTTCCCAAAATTACTGGTGGCATGAAGCTGCAAAGCAAATAGAGTTTGATTTTCTGAATAAGGAATATTATCCGGCGATAAGACACTCATTACATCTTCGGGAACTTGATCATCTAATCTATGTTGAACATTGCCTAAAAAATAACCTATGAGTATGATAATAGTAACAATAAGTGAAATTAATATAATTAAGGCATGAATTCTTTTCATAAATCCTCTTTTTTTATCTTATTTTAAAATAATTATTTGAAAAATTTTCCTCTTTAAAAACCAAATGTTAAATTGAATATAAGAAACATTTTTGGCAATAAAAATTTAATTCGTGTAAATTGGAGATGAAGAAGATTAGCCCTTTTACAGCTTTTCCCCAATTTTAGCCTGACTCCAAATTTGGCGTTAATTTTTTATATTTTATCTTTCTATCTCTACTAAAACTATTTGCCCAATTTCCAATAGTTTTGGTGAGCGATGGAAGAGTAGTTTGAATTTATGAAAACTAAAGAGAAAAAGATGTTAAATAAAATTGCCTAAAATTATGACTCAAAGAATTTTCACACAAATATTGACTTGAATTTTTGGAAAATGATCTTTGGGCAATTATGAAGAACTCGTGAAAAATACAAAGTCAACGAAGGAGTAAATAACATATTATGTACTTACTAAAAAAGAAATGGATACTATTAACTATTTTGATCTTAATTCCTTTGGGGATATCCACAAAATTCTATCATGGAATTGCGTCATCATGGGTAAATAATTCTCTGGGAGATGTTATATATGTAATTTTTTGGTCTCTCTTATTCTCGCTAGTTTTTCCAAACACAAACCCTCGTAAAATAGCTATAATCGTCTTCCTCATCACTTCACTGATAGAGATAATGCAGCTTTGGCATCCACCATTTCTAGAATTAATTCGAAGTAATTTTATAGGAAGATCATTCTTGGGAACATCATTTTGCTGGCTCGATTTTTTTCACTATTTCATTGGTTTAATTTTGTCTTTTGGGATATTTCATTTGCAACGAAAATTTGAAACTGCAAACGATTTAGAACTATAAATTTTATCCTTTATGAAGTTAATATAGGTAAATATTTTCCGGGCTACTACTACCATTTGCTTGCGAGATTGATATTCAAATCTAAACAAATCTCCATTGGGAGAATAGTAACTAAAAACTTATAGACATATATTAGCAACTTTCTGAGAAAGAATGGTATTAAATTAATAAGAAAAATATTTATTTTGATGAGGAGAATTTATGGATAAAAAATTATATTTAATTGATGGAACTGCTTTGATATATCGCGCTTTTTTTGCGTTTATCAAAAATCCGTTATATAATAGCAAAGGTCAAAATACTAGTGCCATATTTGGTACGATAAAATCATTTATAAAATTTTTGGAAGATTTTGATCCAAAACACGTGGCAATTTCATTTGATCGAAAAGGCAAAACATTTCGACACGAGCTAACAGAAACCTACAAAGCAAATCGGCCTCCCGCTCCGGATGAACTGATTTCTCAGATTGCTCCGATCAAAGAGTTTTTTTCCAATATTGGCTTGGAAGAGATTTCCTGCGAAGGTTACGAAGCAGATGATATTTTAGCAACTCTGGCAGAAATTCATAAAAAAGATTTTGATGAAGTGATAATTGTGAGTGGAGATAAAGACTTTGCGCAATTGGTAGATGAAAAGGTTAGCCTATTTGATCCCAAAAAAAATGAGAAAACAACACTACCGGAAGTGAAGAAAAAATATGGGGTATTACCTTCGCAATTTATAGATTATTTGGCTATTTGTGGAGATAGTGCCGACAATATTCCGGGTGTAAGGGGAATAGGGCCCAAAGGTGCTGAAAAGCTTTTGAACGAATATGAAAGTTTGGAAGCAATTTATGAAAACATCGAAGAGATTAAAGCCAAAGGCACTAAACAAAAACTTATCGAGAGCAAAGAAAATGCCTTTCTATCTCAGAAGCTAGCAAAAATAATCAGAGATGTGAAGTTAGAGATTAATGATAGTAATTTTAATTTTTCAAAAGAAGATTTGAGAAATGGAGTTGAATTATTAGAAGAATTTGAACTAAATTCCGTAGCCAAGAAATTAACTGAGATGGTTCCCATGAAAATGGCTCCCATAAAAGCTGATGCCGAACTAGAAGATCTGCTATTTGCTAATGAGTTCACTTTTGCCGAGACCAATGAAAAAGAAGATAAATTCTTTGAAGCAATCTTAATAGATACAGAAGAGCAATTTAATGAATTACTAAACGAAATAAAAGATAAAAAGATAGTAGCTATCGACACCGAGACTACAAGCTTGGATGCCATCAGAGCAGAGTTGGTGGGAATATCTTTGTGCGTGGAAGCAGAAAAAGCTTATTACCTGCCATTGGCACATCAAATGGCAGACAACTTAAAGACGGATATGGTTTTAACAAAGCTAAAAGAAGCTCTGGCCGATAAGCTTTTAGTAGCTCATAATATCAAATATGATTATCATATTTTCCAAAATGCCGGTTGGAAATTAACCAATAAAATTTTTGATACGATGATTGCCCATTATCTCATCGATCCTACTGCGAGACATAGTTTAGATAGCTGTGCACAGCAAGAATTTTCCTATAAAATGATTCCCATTAAAGATATCATCGGAAGCGGCAAAAAGCAGATAACTTTTGATCTTGTTCCACCTGACCAAGCTTGTGAATATGCTGCCGAAGATGCGAACATTACTTTCAGATTATATGAGATTTATGCCAAACAATTAGCAAATCGTCAGTTGAGCGACCTTTACAATCAGATAGAACTTCCGCTCTTTTATGTGTTAGCTGAGATGGAACATAATGGCGTTCATATTGATGTGGATTTACTAGCTAAATTATCAAAAAAAAATCAGAAGCGAATTGGGGAATTAACTAAAGAAATTTTCGAAATTGCCGGCTCGCCGTTCAATATCAATTCTACCCAGCAATTGGCAAAAGTACTATTTGTAGATTTGGGAATAAAGGCGATCAAGAAGACTAAAACAGGATTTTCCACTAATATGGATGTTTTGGAAAAATTAGCAAAAGAGCATGAAATTGCTCGTCTCATTATCGAGTACCGTCATTTAAATAAATTGGAATCTACCTATATTTCCGCTTTACCGGAGCTGATTAATCCGAATACAAACAGAGTTCACTCTTCATTTAATCAAACTGTAGCTTCCACCGGGCGCTTATCTTCATCTAACCCGAATTTACAAAATATTCCCATTCGCAGTGAATTGGGAAAAGAGATTCGCAAAGCTTTTTGCGCCAAAGATGACAATCATATCATTTTAGCAGCAGATTATTCTCAGATAGAATTACGAATTTTAGCGATGGTTTCGGGAGATGAGAAAATGATTAAAGCATTTATAGCAGGCGAAGATATTCATCGTGAGACAGCTTCGATCATCTATAATCTTCCCAAAGATGAAATTAACGCAGACCATCGTCGATATGCCAAAGTAATAAATTTTGGGTTAATGTATGGAATGGGAGCTAGCAGAATTTCTCAAGAGCTAAAGATCAGTCGAAAAGAAGCCGCCAAATTCATCGAGCAATATTTCGAAAAGTTTCCAACGATCCGAGATTATATTCAAACAGGAATCGAAAAAGCACGAGAATATGGCTACGTTTCCACTATTTTTGGACGAAGATTATATTTACCGGATCTGCAAAGTAGCAACGGCATGCGAAGAAGTGGTGCCGAACGAGTGGCTACAAATATGCCAATTCAAGGAAGTGCAGCCGATATCATCAAAATTGCTATGATCAATTTGCATAAAAAAATTGAAAATGATCCTGAAATTAATATGCTCATTCAAGTGCATGACGAATTGGTTTTTGAAGTGAGAAAAGATAAACTTGAAGAAGCAAAAAAGTTGATCCAAACAGAGATGCAGAATGCTATTCCACATGAGATGGCCGGGAATGTACCGCTTTTGGTAGATCTTGGAATTGGAACAAATTGGTTTGAAGCACATTAGCCATCGAATTGAATCCAAATTTTCGGAAAGATTAAAAACGTTAAACATCGGGTATAATTAAGTATTTTGTAAAACCTCACCCCGACCCTCTAGGATTCGGCTTTGCTTTAGCAAAACGATATCTACGAGGAGAGGGAGTTATGGAATATCAATTATGCAGAACTGATAAAAAATTATAGTTATTAGAAGGAGATTTTATGGAAAAAAAATTTGTAAAAGAAGCAATAAAACAAACAGAAGCATTGTGTAAAATTCCTAGTCCAAGTGGATTTACTCATCTGGCCACCAAATATGTGATGAGCGAATGTAGTAAATTGGGATTTGCGCCTCAGCAATCACGCAAGAATTCTGTAATTGTAGATCTGGGTGGGGAAGGAGAAGCTCTGGTTTTGGCTGCCCATGTAGATACTCTGGGTGCAATGGTACGAGCCATTAAAGCAAATGGACGATTGCGTCTCACCAAGATTGGCAGTTATCCGGAAAATAATATAGAATCGGAAAATTGCATTATTCACACACGTTTCGATAAAGAATATTCCGGAACCATTCAGATGGTTAACCCGGCAGTACATGTAAATCGCGATCTGGCAAGTACAAAGCGAAATGACTCCACTGTGGAAGTAGTTATCGATGAGAAAGTTTCTACGAAAGAAGATGTGGAAAAATTGGGAATCAGTGCAGGAGATTTTATCTCGTTTGATGCCCGCACTGTTGTTACAAAATCCGGTTTCATAAAAAGTCGTCATCTTGATGATAAAGCTAGTGCCGGTATTTTGATAGCTTTTGCCAAACTGGTTGCTGAGAAAAAGCTCACTCTCAAACGCAAAGTATATCTGCTATTCACCACCTATGAAGAGGTAGGTCATGGTGGAAGTTCCGGTATTCCGGCCGATGTGGTAGAGATGATCTCGGTTGATATGGGAGCTGTGGGAGATGATTTGGCTACCAATGAACACACTGTGAGTATTTGCGCTAAAGATAGTGGTGGACCTTATGATTATGAAGTTACCACTGCTTTGATAAACTTAGCTAAAAAGGCAAAGTTGAATTATGCAGTTGATATTTACCCATTTTATGGTTCTGATGTGGAAGCAACATTACGAGCCGGATTTGATATAAAACATGCGCTCATCGGACCGGGTGTAGCAGCTTCTCATGGTTATGAAAGAACACATGCGGAAGGTTTGGAAAATACATTAAAATTGTTGGAACTATATCTAAAAAAATAAATCTCCGGGGTTCGATTAAATTGAGAAGAAAAACAATGAAGATAATTCTTAGACACTGATTTTCACAGATATACACTGATATTTAAATCCCCTCTATTAGAGGGGGTGGCAACTACGAGTCGGCTTTGCTTTAGCAAAACGATCTCGAACTGACCGGGGTGTGTAAAAGCTTAACATCTATCTAGTCTCATTGAAACTTGCCAGCCAGCCAGATTTATAAGCCAACCAGAGGCTGGTAAACCTCAGACTTGTCCGCCTTTTTTTGGCGGAAAGACTTGAGCTCCTTTTGGTGGAGTGACGAAGCATTTTTGCCGAGAACCCAAAACAAAAGATAAAAGCATCGGCGACTAAATTTTATATTCAACCAATAATTCAGCTTCAATTTCGGCCGG
>DAOWES010000263.1 GCA_030638385.1 Candidatus Cloacimonadota bacterium
ACTGCGACACGAAAATTAGAATTTCATTTATCTTTGTCGAGAGAAAATTTAATTTGATTAGAATTTAAAAACTACACGAAAGCTATAGCCATTAAAAGGGAGAATCATGGCTAAATGGCACTTTTCATGAAATTGATAAAAAGCATTTGTCGTCTTATCTTGATAAATTTTGTTCTCGGTTAAATCGCAGATTTCATGAAAATGAATTATTTGACAGATTGCTGTTATATTAGAAGGAATTGCTTTTGCGGAATTAACAGAATAGTGATTTTAAATAAAATCAGAGGAAGACTAAATGAAAAAAATATATCTGATATTTTTAATTGGAGTGCTTGGAGTTAACTTGTTTTCTGTTATGCAAACAGGTAGATTGGCGGGAAAAATCACCGATAAACTAACGCAGAAACCTGTGGAAAATGTTTCTATTGCAATTGATGGGGAAATAATGGGGATATGCAATGAAAAGGGCAATTATGTAATAACAGATATTCGCATTGGAAGCCATCAAATAGATTATTCCCGCATCGGATTTGAAACCAGAACAAAGCTGAACTTCATAATTAAACCGAATCAAACGGTGATCTCTAATGTGGAGATGAAATTTCAACCTATATCTATGGAGGGATTAAAGGTACGACATGAGGTTTACTTCCGAGAAACACCTAATGCTCCCGTAAGCTCCAAAACATTGGACATTGAAGAGCTTAAATCACAGCCTTCCGGTTCATACGATCTGCAACGTTCCATTCAAGCAATTCCGGCAATTGTTTCCGGTTCTGATGCAGAAAATGAAATAATCGTGCGAGGTGGAAATTACGGTGAAAATTTATTTGTAATAGATAATATCGAAATTCAAAATCCGAATCATTTCGCAAGTCCGGTATCAGGCGGTGGTCCGATCAGTATGCTTACCCCGGAATTCGTAAAAGAGATAGATTTTTATGCCGGAGCCTTTCCGGCTCGTTACGGTGACAGAGCTTCTTCCGTTTTGAATATTACAACCAGAGACGGCAATGAAAACCGTTTTGAAGCGAAATTTGATTTGGGAATGGCAGGTTACGGTGGTAATGTAGAAGGTCCGATGTTCAATAAGAACGGGAATTTCATAATTTCCTATCATCGCAGTTTCATGAGTTTAATAAGCGAAAGCATTGGCCTTACAGCTGTTCCGAACTATCACTCAATTTTTGCTAAGCAAGTGTATAATTTTTCTCCAAGATTAAAATTAACTTTCAATCAAATCTGGGGTAGCGATTGGATAGATATTGTTCATGATGAAGAAACCGCAAGCGGATACGGAGTGGGAGAAGCCGGAGAAGTCGATATTTATGCCAAATCGGGGCAATATACCGTCGGTGCAACTTTAAAGAGTATTTATAATAAAAGTTACTCACTTCTTACGGCATACAGGAGCTATTTGTGGTGGGATGAGAAACTGTATGATGCGGGAACGAAAGAAGAAGAGAACAAAACCTGGTCGCAGGATACAAATGAAGCACATAATAAACTCAAATATTCGCATTTCTTTCCCAATACAAAACTCGGAAATTTGGAAGCCGGTCTTTATCTGAATCACGACAAAGCATTTACAGAAAAATTTATGCGACCGGATACGGTCTATATTTATGATACAACCTTGGAAAAGATTGTGATTATTGACACAATGCAAACTCTTGATGGGAATCCCTTAATCTACACGATTGGAGATAATAATCGAGTGGAGAGCGACATCTCACCGGTAAAATACGGCGGATATTTGCAATGGGAAGATTATTTAGGCAGATTTACTTTTAATGCAGGAGTTCGATACGACTATTTGGATTATATCGCGAAAAGTTCTATCGCTCCCAGATTCGGTGTTAAATATGCACTTACCGAAACTTCCAATCTCAGTTGTGGTGCTGGAAGACAATATCAAAACCCTAATTATTACACTCTAACTCTTGATGAAGTGAATCAACATTTGAAACCAAAATATACTGATCAAGTCATATTGGGAATTGATAAACTTCTAACGAATGATATCAAAATAAGTGTCGAAACATATTACAAAAAATATTATGATGTCCCAATAAATATTGCTTTTGCAACTTCGGATACTTTGGATTATTCTAAGGAGCAGGTTAACATCGGCAAAGGCTATGCCAAAGGCTTGGAATTTTTTCTGCAAAAGAAAGTGAAAGATAATTATTGGGGAACGCTCAGTTATGCCTATTCCGTGGCAAATGCTTTTGATCCACGCGATCCCGATGGTGAAAAGGAATACAGTTGGGATTTTGATTATCAGCACGTGTTCACGGGTATATTGGGCTATAAAATCGAATTTATGAAATACGATTGGTATGATACTCATCGTAACTGGATGAAATATGTGGGATTTTTGGGGATTATCCCTTCCGATGAAACAGAAATTTCGATTAAATACCGTTATCTGGGCGGAAAACCTTACACCGAATTAACCTATCGACCGGAGCTTCGCAGATGGCTTCTTTCGGAAAATGTAGAGATAAACTCTCATCGCCTTGAAGCCTATCAAAGGTTTGATCTGCATGTCAGCCATCGTTGGTTTGAAAATAAATTTAGCATAATCAGTTATTTGGAAATAGATAATATCTTCAATACCAAAAATATATGGAGCTACAATCATCTCGATGACGGAACAACAGAAAAAGTTTATCAGTGGGGACGAATGATCGTCGGCGGTGTAATGGTGGAATTCTAAAGAAGACGAAAATGATAGATTAGAAAGTTTCAATGCAATTTAAGAAGAGGTGGAAATGAGAAAGAAGATTATTCACAAAATAGCAAAGTATTCAGCCCAAAAGCCGGGTATCGTTTTGTTGATTTCATCGCTGATTACAATTGGGGCAATCTATTTTGCAATGGATCTAAAATTATCAATGCAATTCAAAGATTTGATGCCACAAGGTCATCCACTCGTAAAAGCATTCAACGATATTACAGATAATTACAATTCAGCTTCGGTGATACTAGTGGCGGCAACAGGAGACGAAGAATCTCTAAAGAAATTTGCCGATGATATTGCTCCCAGAATAAGGGAACAAAAAGAGTATGTTTCTCGCGTTGATTATAAAATGAATATGGATTTTATCTTAAATCACGGCTTCATGCTTCAAAAAGAAAAAGATTTGAAAAACAGTTTAGATATCTATTCAGACCTGAATTTAATTCCGTGGTTCTCACATTTGAATGACAATTTCGAGAAAA
Source organism: Candidatus Cloacimonadota bacterium (assembly GCA_030638385.1). Classification (GTDB taxonomy): domain Bacteria; phylum Cloacimonadota; class Cloacimonadia; order Cloacimonadales; family TCS61; genus DAOWES01. The sequence continues at coordinate 3,229 of DAOWES010000263.1, forward strand.
CTTATATTGATGATGATGAGAGCCTTTCTACAAAGCAAAAAGAAAATAATGCCGTAGGAATGTTAGACGGAATTGATTATCTGATATCTTCAATGTCGGAATTTTCTACCGGGAAAATAGATGATGCCTATTCTGAATCCGACAAAGTTGCCAAGAAATTCTTAATCGGAGATGAGTACAGTCTTTCACCGGATAAGAATATGATCTTGCTGTTAGTTCAGCCGACTTTTACCATTGCTGAACTAGATAAAGTAATAAAAGCGGTAAATCTAATCGATTCCATCATCGAAGAAGAAATGGCAAAATATCCCGGATTGGATGCCGGAACCACAGGCACGATGGCGTTGGCTCGTGATGAAATGGTATCTTCACAAAAAGACATGAATTATACAACCATCCTTGCTTTAATACTTATTCTCATCTTATTTATTATTTCCTTCAGAATGTGGATGGCACCGATATTAGCCGGTATTACAATGATCATCGGAATTTCATGGACTGCCGGATTTGCGGCTATAACCGTAGGAAGCCTGAACGTTATGACTTCGATGTTCGGGGTTATAATTTTAGGATTAGGAATAGATTTTTCCATTCACATTATTGCTCTTTATACCGAACTCCGGGCAGAAAACCATTCTATAGAAGATGCTATTAAAGAAACTCTAGAGAAATCCGGTGCCGGAATTATTACCGGGGCACTTACAACAGGATTTGCATTTTACACACTTATGATCTCGGAATCTGCCGGTATGTTTCAATTCGGTTTAATTTCGGGAAGCGGCGTTATCTTGTGTATGCTGGCAACAATGTTCATTCTACCTTCTATGTTAGTTCTTCGAGACAGGATCAGCAGTAAGAAAACGAAAAAGAAAAAAGCGGCTTCTACTCAGTTCAAGTTTTTGGGAAGTTATTCCAGACTCATTTCAAAACATCCCATAATTACTTTATCAGTCTGTATTGTGTTAACGATAATCTTCATATTCTCGGCTACAAAAATGGAATTCGATTATAATTATCTCAACATGGAACCTGTCGGATTAAAATCGATAGAATTGCAGCATCTTCTGGAAGATAAATTTGATATGACTCCGGATTATGCACTGGTTACCACTTCTTCAATAGAAGAATCTCAAGCAATTGCCGAAGAAGCCCGAAAACTTAAAATGATCGGTTTTGTTTCCTCTATTTCCGATTATATTCCACCCTTAGAAAAGCAAAAAAAGCGGGCATTATTAATCGATAAAATCCGCCGAAATTTAGAAATGAATAAGAAAATAAAATCCCTAAATTCTTCGGATAAAAATTTATTAATCCAGCAGATCGAGCGTTTGCAGAATAATATCATAGAATTATCTCAACTCGCATTTATGGGAGGTCAGGACAAATTAGACAAAAAAGCCGAAAGTTTGATCGGAGATTTTGAAGATCCTGCCAACAACGGTTCTCTGGGAAAATTGCTGTCGATATTAGATTCACGAGCTGAGAAAGTTCTCAGTGGCATTAATCAATTCCAAAAAGGGTTTTCAACTGCTTTCAAAAAATACTCATTGTCAATGGCTTCAACGGATATAATCAAAATAGACACAATCCCCACTGACATAAAAAATCAATTCATCAGCAATTCAGGAGATCAGTATCTTATTTCAATTTATCCCAAAGAAAGCGTTTGGAATTTAGAATTTCTGGAGCGTTTTAAAAGTCAGATGGAGAAACTTGATGAGAGAATTACAGGTATGCCGTTAGTGTTTTACGTTCTACTTGATATTGTAGGACAGGACGGGAAAAAAGCTGCCATATTCGCTATTATCATCATATTCCTCTTACTTCTGCTCGATTTCAGGAATATCAAATTCGCACTTATTGCGATGATTCCGTTAGTTGCGGGAGCCATCTGGATGATGGGGATTATGCAGCTTCTGGGTTTGAAGCTTACGCTGTTAAATATAATGGGACTTCCTTTGATACTCGGGATCGGTGTTGACGACGGAGTTCATATTCTCCACAGGTATTCTGTGGAAGCAAAAGGAAATATTCCAAAAGTATTCACTTCTACCGGCAAAGCTGTATTAATTACAAGCCTTACTACAATGTTGGCTTTCGGTTCACTAAAATTTGCTACTTATCGCGGACTGGGAAGTTTGGGAATTGCATTGTTTATCGGTGTCGGTGCTTGTTTTGTAGTTACCGTTACTTTGCTTCCCGCTATTCTTCAAATCATGGAAAATCGGGAGAAACGGAAATGAAGGATTAATGGTGAATGAAAAAGAAAGGAGAATGGTTGAAAGTAGTGAGGATATATAAATGATCAATGAAACACACCTCCCGACTAAAGTCGGACTCCTCTCAAGAGGAGATTTTCTCAGTACTCTCCGTGTTCTCTGCGATAAAAAGTTAGTTTTATTCATTGCAAAAAAATAAGGAGAAAAAAATGATAAAAAAAATAATCTTAGTACTTACAATGATGACAGGTTTATTATTGGCAGCGGAGCTTTCCGTAGATGAAATAGTAAAAAAAATAGATCAGGCAGAACAAGTTGAATCAAGTATTAGTAAGGTTAAACAAATAATTATCACTTCTTCGGGAAAAAAAAGGACTCTGGAAATGGAATCTTTTTCCAAAGATAAAAATGATAAGCAACTTATGATCTACACAGCTCCGGTTAGGGTAAAAGGAGATAAGATATTGATGCTTAACGATGGAGATGACATTTGGTTTTACACTCCCAAAACCGACAGAGTAAGGCATTTGGCAAGCCACGCAAAGAAGAGAAAAGTGCAAGGAAGCGATTTTTCTTATGAAGATATGAGCGGCGGAAATTTAGCAGAAGACTATAATTGTAAATTATTGGGAACAGAAAAAATAGCAGATAGAGGATGTTATAAATTAGAGCTTTCACCAAAGCCGTCGGGACCGCATTATTCCAAACTGATCCTGTGGGCAGACACGGAAAGATTCATCACAATGCGAATAGATTACTACGAAAATAATGAACTATTGAAACGTTTAACAATGTCTGATGTTCACAATATTGACGACCGATGGGTAGCTTTAAAGATGGTTATGAAAAATCTGCTGGAAGGCGGTGAAACAGTAATGGAAATTACCGAGATTGAATTTGATATAGAAATTGAAGATAACATATTCACCACCAATAATCTAAAAAAGCATTAAGAGAAGGAACAAAATATGAAACAATTTTTATTGCTATTGTTGATAATTACGGCAACTTCTGTCTTTGCAGTTGAGTTTGATATTTTCGGATATTATGAAAATCAAACTTCTTCAGTTCTTAAAAATAACCCCGATTTCTTTACATACAACAAATTGCGATTGGATTTTGCAAAAGAAATTAGTCCCGATATTTCCTTCAACTCGAATATAGTTTTCCAAACTTATCATGGAATGACATCAGTTAGCCTTTTAGATTATCTTCCTAAAGAATTATTAGCTGATTATTTGCAAGAAACCGGTATGCCAATCAATGATCTGAAAAAAGAATATGTTATTAATTCGAAGGATGAAATGTTCCTCGATAATGCGTTTCTAAGTTTGTATCAGAAGCATTTTAATTTACGAATCGGAAAACAGCAAATCGCCTTGGGTACCGGTTATGCCTGGAATCCTAGCGATATTTATAATGCAAAAAACATATTAGATCCCACTTATGAAAAAAAAGGTGTGAATGCTATAAAACTTGAAATTCCCTTCTCTTCGGAAGGAATGATATCTTCCATTGTGGCAATTGGTGAAAATTGGGAAAAAACAACAAAATCCGCTCATCTTAAACAATTTTTATTCGGGTATGATTTTGAGCTTTCTTATGCTCGAGAGCAACACAGTTGGGTAGATTATATTTCTATGAACAAAAACGCAGAAGATAGAGATTTAATCGCTTTCAGCTTTTCCGGGGCGCTGTTTGAAATAGGTACTTGGAGTGAGACGGCTTTCAATAAACTATCCGATTCGGATAATTATTTTCAAGGAATTATCGGTGCTGATTTTACTTTTGAGAATGGCTTGTATCTAATGAGTGAATACTATTATAACGGGCTTGGCGAACAGGATGAAAGTGATTATCAATTTGCCGATTGGATGAATCTTTTTGCGGACGGGACAAATCTCGGTCGTGATTATCTCTATCTCGGAGAATCGTATCCAATCGCTGAGCTTATCGAATGGTCTAACTACCTAATTGTAAACCTTAATGATAAAAGTTTTACCTATACTCCGTGGTTAAGTTTTTCAATAAACGATAATGTGGATTTTGATTTAACGGCAAATATTTCTTATGGCAACGATCATTCTGAGTTTAGTCAATTTGAAGAAAATATCGCTGTAAGGTTAAAGGTGTATTTTTAGGTTTTTGTATAAGAAGCTTTGATTTTTTATCTACACATTTTTGCCAAAAACCTTTCTTTTAAATCTTCTACTTTATCATCATCTAAAAGAAATAGCTGTTTAAATTTGCTACCTTATTAAATTTTGAACTTCAAAAATAAATTTAGGAAAAACTATGAAAGTCTTATTTTGTCAGTTTGGAATTCCGGAAGTTGATGCCTTACAACCACAAGCGAATACCGCATTAGCGGCTGGGTACTTAATCGCTTATTTAAAACAATATTATCCAAAATTTGAATTTATTCAAACACCTTTCTGGATCGCTGATAAGATGGGAATGGAGACCTTCTACCAATTTATTGAGAATGATCTTCCTGATATTATTTGTTTTTCCTTATATTTATGGAATATTGATAAAACAAAGACGATTATTAATTATTTGAAGAAGAAGTTTCCTCTGTTGAAATTTATTATCGGTGGACCGGAAGTTAATGACGATAATTTTGCAGTTTTGGAGAAAATAAATTTTGATGCCGGAGTTATCGGTGAAGGTGAAGAAATTTTGCGCTTACTATTAGCTACAGAAAATTGGGAAAGTGTTCCTAATATTTTGCTTAAAAATGGTAATAATAAAATTATTCATACAAGCTTTGAAGATTTACCATTTCCTCAATTGAATCGTTCTCGAAATCCTTATTTAAACGATTGTCTTCAACATGAAAAAGATAATACTATTTTTGTGGAAACTGTGCGTGGCTGTCCTTATCGCTGTAAATTTTGTAATTACAATAAGCGGTATGAACAATTGCAGTATAATGAATTAGCTGTTTTAAAAGAGCTGATTCAGTGGGCAATCTCAAATGGGAAAAAAGAGATTTTCTTATTAGACCCTTCTTTCAATGTGCAAACTCGGTTTGATGAAATCTTAGAACTGATTATTGCTGAAAACCTGAATAAACAACTTTGTTTCGCAACTGAATTGAGAGCGGATCTTTTAACAAAAGAGCAAATTGAGAAAATGTCCTTAGCTAATATTGTCGAAGTTGAGGTTGGTTTACAAAGTACAAATCCAATCGCTTTAAAAGCGATGAATCGTACTCAAAATCTTACTAAAATTGTCGAAAATGTTAAACTCATGCAAATTTTGGGTATTGCTTGTAAAGTCGATTTAATCGTTGGTTTACCCCAAGATACGCTTAGAGATTTTAAGAAATCAGTAGATTTTTTGTATGAACATAATCTGTTTGATGATATTCAAGTTTTCCCCTTATCTGTGCTGTCCGGTACTGATTTTAGAAAAGATAAAGAAAAGCTAGGACTAGAAATAATGGAGAAATCTCCTTATTATTTAAAGTCTTCACCGACCTTTAGCCATGAAGATTTTTTAGCAGCTTTCGCTTATGCTGAAAAGAAATTTGGCATAGATTTATATACCTTACCGGAATTGTGGTTAGCAACAAATTCTCTTCATCAATTTGAAAATTATGCTCATAAGATTATTTTAGATTTCAATAATATTAATTTACCTATTACAAATTTATCAGAGTCATTTTATCTTCATTTAAAAATTTCTGCTGCCCTTGATAATTATGATTTAGATAAATTTTTTCAGCAATTTGAAATGTTGAAATCTCATTACCTTTTTACTTTTGTTTTTGATTGGCAAAGGGAACCGACAGAGTCTGAAATTATTCAAATCTTGGCGTTACTTCCACATCATAAAGATCATTATGTAAATCGTGACCTTTATCCATATTTAGGAGATGATGTTATGGTCTCAACACGCTGGGCGATGCTGATTCCTTATCAATATTCTCAAAATCATGAATTACGTGAATTTGCGCAAAATAATCCTGTTTATTTTAAAATTAACGGAGAAGATATTAATGATTCAATTTTAAAGGAATTGTATCTTTTCGTC
>DAOWES010000045.1 GCA_030638385.1 Candidatus Cloacimonadota bacterium
CCAAAAAGAAATTTCTCCTAAATCATCCAACTTACACACTGCGATATCTGTTGAATCTTCCACCATCAAATCGCTTTCATTCCAATATCCCAATCCAAACCAAATATCATTATTGGTATCTACTTTCACCGGATATACAGATTCAGCTTCATTATCAAAATCTGTCTGATCGTAAATTTGCCAGCTCATATCGGTAAGATCTGCCACAGCCAAACCGGCTTTTGTTCCAACTGCCAGAATATTCTGATGGGCAGAAATTGATGTAATATTCCTACTTAAGAGAGCCGAATTATCTTCATTGAGATTATGCCAAGCACTTTCAACCTGCAATGAATCGATGTGAATATAATCTAATCCAAGAAAACTACCACAAAAGAGATATCCGCTTTCGGTTAATTCCAATGAAGTAATATCATTACTACTCAAGCCATCATCCACATTAAAATTTGAGATTAAAACAGGAATCGGGTATTCCGGATTTTCTTGAAAAACACTAATGCCCATTTTACTAGCGACATATATAGTTGCATCCTCATAAATCACTTTATTAATTTTAGATGAAGGCAAGCCGATGATTTCTGAAATCGGAAGGATAAAATCCTCACCGGAAATTCTATCGATACCGCTGGTTGAAGTAGCCATTAATAACGAATTTGTATCTTCATTTACAGCTAAACTTCTAATATCATTTGCCGATAAACCGTTTACTGTTGTTAGCTTTTCATCTTTTAATTCTCCGGATTCATCATATTGAATAATTCCACCCCAAGTAGCAAAATAGAATTTCCCATTGTACTGCACAGCATCATAGATATGAGTAGTATTTGTATATGTTTCCCAATTTTTCAGAGCGAATAGACCAATCGACAGCACTAAAAAGAGCAATGTTAATTTTCTTTTCATTTTCTTAATTCCTTTTTAAATATTTTATAAATAACAATTAGTAAGATCAGAAGTAAAAAGAGTAATACTATCAGAAGACTTTTTTGGGATGAGAATGAGAAACCAAAGGCAATGAGTCCAAATAATAAAGTGATAAAATAACTAACGAGAGCCACATTTTTTTGTGAAATCCCCATATCATATAATTTATGATGAATATGTTCTTTATCCGCCTGGAATATGTGTTTTTTCATTTTCATACGTCTAATAATAGCAAAAAAAATATCCATTAAAGGAAAAGCCAAAATTATAATTGGCACTAAAAGAGTCATTGAAGTGATACCTTTAAATTCCCCTTCACCGGCAATAGAAATCGCAGCTATATTAAAACCAAGTAATAAACTACCGGTATCTCCCATAAATATTTTTGCCGGGAAAAAATTGTATCTTAAAAAAGCGGCATTTGCTCCAATTATTGAAAGAGATAAAAACATAATAATTTCATTTGATTTTACAAATCCAACCGCAAATAATACGGAAGCAGAAATTAAGGCAATACCGGAAGCTAAACCATCTAAACCATCGATTAAATTAAAGGCATTAACTACAATTAAAAACCATAATACAGTTATTGGATAAGATAAAATCCCCAGTTTTAATGCTTCTCCAAACGGATTAGTTAACAATTCTATTTTAAAGCCCCAAAAGTAGATTAAGCTAACAATAAAAATTTGAAAAAGCAATTTATAATTTGCCGTGAAATTTGTTTTATCATCCAAAAATCCCAATAATAAAATCAAAAAACTTCCTATAGCCAAATATAGCATCTGTGTACCAAAAAGAAAATAACCCAAAATCTGGATAATGATAATAGGAATTCCAAAAGATAACCCACCACCAACCGGAATCGGATTTTTATGTAATCCGCGTTGATGTGGCTGATCAATAAGATTGATCCGATTTGAGAGTTTAATATTTAATGGAACAAGTATATAAGTAATTATAAACGTAAATAATATCGAGATTAAATATTTCATTTTGCCTCTATCTACCTTGAAAGCTCAAATTCTTTCATATCTTTATCAAACACATTTTTTTTCATTTTCTTTCCTCTTCACTATTTCAAACAATTCAAATAAAAATCGTGAACATCATTTGTAAAGCTCAAATCTGAGAATAAATTATTTTTCATTAAGCTACCTTTAAAATTGAGGCAAATGCCCAATATCACTATTCCAATATAGTTGAATAAATCAGACTAAATTGTTTTAATATTCGACTACTTTTCATATAAATACAAATAATTATTTATAAAATCAGATAAAGCGAATTTTTCTCTGATCAACTTCCTTGAATTCCCACCCCAAGTATCTAGTAAATCCGATTTATTATATAGTTCTAACAAAACATCCTTTAATTTAGCAGGCTCATCAACAGAAACCAAAACGCCATTATCACTACTAACAAGTTCATTATTTCCTTTGATGTCGGAAGCTACAATCGGCAGACCATAAGCCATCGCTTCCAAGATGGAAATCGGCAAGCCTTCCCATTTGGAATAAAGTAAAAAGAGGTCAAATTCTTTAAACCACTCAGTAACATTATTTTGCCATCCCGGAAGTAATATTCTCTCTTCTAAACCTGCATTACAAACCATCTCTTTTACTTCTGAGAACAGACTTCCATCTCCTATGAAAATAAATTTAACAAATTCATTTTCATGACAAACCTTTACAGCAACATCAACTGTAGCGATGATATTTTTCTGCTCCCAAAATCTTAAACAACTTCCTATTACAAAATTTTGTTTATCTTGTTTCTTGATGACCTGCTCCGAATAATCAATTCCATTATAGATGGTTACTGCTTTTTTTTCTGAAACGATTTTCTCTTTAATTGCCATTTGACGTTCGCTATTATTCACAAACACTACAAAATCGCAAAAATGAGCCGCAAATTTTTCTAAAAACGTATAGATTACTTTTACAATTTTTTTTGAATATGGGTGAAATGGAAAACCATGCACAGTATGAATTATCTTGGGAGTGTTGGCCAATCTGGCGGCAATTCTACCGATAAATCCTGTTTTAGAAGAGTGCGTATGCACAATATCAAATTTATATTTTTTAAATATTTTAAATAATGAAGCAAAAGCAACAACATCCATAAAAGAGATATTGCGCCGTAATGAATTAAGCGGAATATGAGTATATCCCAATTCAATGACTTTATCAACCATTGGCCCACCCGACTTAGAGATCACATAAATATCATATTTATCAGGATCTAAAGAGCTGAGGATGCTAAGCATCATATTTTGCACACCAGATAATAATGGTAGCAGCTGAATATGAACAATCTTGATTTTTATCATATCAATTCATCCAATTTTGCTGCCATTTGCTGAGTAATCTTTTTCCTTGTGAATTGAGTTATAAATTCATCACTACCGCAGACACTATTTAATTCACCATTTTTTTTCAATTCAATAATTTTTTTAATTTGCTTCATTGCATCTTCTTTATCGCCAGCATCTGCCACAAATCCCAGATTACCATTCTCGATCATTTCCGCCAATTCTCCATTTTTAGGACAAAAAGCAAGTATCGGTTTTTTATACGGAAGATAATCAAATAATTTTGTAGTAAGGATTTCATCTGCTCGAGCTCTATTGGGTAAAAATATTAGTAAAAGATCAGATGAATGCAAATAATCATTCAAAGCTGATTTTTTTAGCCGTGGAATAACCTCCACCAAAATGTTTTCACCAACATTTTTCTCAAAATCCTCTTTCAATTCTAAAAATTTATTACGAAAATTACCAATGAAACGAATTCTAATTTTTGTCTCTTTTTCATCAACCAAGGCATCAAACAAATCTTTGGGAGTGATATCCTTGTACATATTCCCGGCAAAGGTGAATGTAAGATAATCATCTTTCGGAATCGTTTGTTTATCTTTGATAAAATCATCATAACCGTTATAGATCACGGATACTTTTTCTTTAGGAAAATTGTATTTATTTTCAATTAAAGTTTTTAAGCCTTTGGTTACGGTAATTATTTTATCAGCAAAACTCAGAACTTTATTTTCCCAATAATTATTCAAAACTTTATTATACCAATTATATTTTGTAAAAATATGATCCGCCCAAGGATCTCTTTGCTCCACCAAAAGAGGAATATTATATTTTTTGGCTAATTTATAGGCCACAATAGCATGAGCATTTGTCCCACCTAAAGTGCAATAAATGGCATCATAACTATCTCTTTTTAGAATCTTTTTGCCTGCACTGTAGCAAAATGGCATCCACCCCACTTTATCATCAATTGGGAAAAATGTTTTAATTTTATTTGTTAAACCCTCTTTGCTCTTGTGCAAAGATTCTCCCAGATTCTTTTTGCTTTTCATCAATTTCATTAAACGTAATGGATCAAGTGATTCTGTGCGGCAAATATCTTCTTCATTCAC
>DAOWES010000040.1 GCA_030638385.1 Candidatus Cloacimonadota bacterium
GAATTAAAAGATAAAGTTAAAAAACATTTCAAAAACAGATTTTTTCATTTTCCGGAAGGAGAAACATTACTTGAAGCAGATTGGAGAATCGGTTATAGCTTTATTGAGATGTTAAAGAAGAATTTGGGGAATCGAATTGTTTTAGCAGATCATTCCGGTGCGATTCGAGTTTTTGCCGCAATAATAAAGACTTTGGATTTTGCTGATTATGCTTCTCTTAAAGAAGATCATGAATCAATCATTGCCTTAAATTATCAACCCGGAGTAAATATTCGTTATGATTATCTGCAGAAGAAGGAATATATGCTTCGCGAAAGATAGCACTAATTTATTTTATTTCTCTATTTGGGAGGATTAAATTCACTAAGTTGAATTGCTCTAACTAATGAAATAGAAGTGAATTATGATATTTAACAATAAATTCTCCTGAGTTTGATATATCATCATTAAAACTATAAAACTGTCATATTGTTCCAAAAATGTTGAATTAATTTATGAAGATAAAATTAGCTTTGAGTATTATCTCTTTTTTTATTGACGATTTCGACTATAATACGGAATTAGTCTAAATAATTGGAAGGAGTAATAAGTATGGATGAAAAGAAAGAAAGAATAATTGTCGCAGCCAAAGAGTTAATTGCGCAATTTGGTTTTAAAAAAACTACCATGGACGAAATTGCAACCAAGGCTCGCATGGGAAAATCAACCATGTATTATTACTTCAAAAATAAAGAGGATATTTTTGCAGAGATTGTGCGGATAGATTCCGATATTTTTCATCAGAAATTGAATGAAGCTATCCAAGTGGCTAATAGCCCACAAGACAAAATTATGCAATATGTTCGGACTAGGATGCTACATTTAAAGGAGCTTAGTAATTATTACAAAACTCTCACTCATGAATATCTTGATCATTATTTTTTTATCGAACAAGTGAGGGAAGAATTTTATAATTTCGAAAACAGTATTCTTAGCGATCTGATAAATGCTGGAATTGAGCAAAAGCTTTTTGCACCATGTGATGTAGATGTTGTGGTTCGTATGATCACTATTGCTATAAAAGGTTTAGAATATTCTAGCTTTACTCAGAAAGAGCAGGATTTGGAAAGAGATAGTAAACAAATGATAGACATAATTTTTAAAGGAATTGAAGTAAGAGCTTAATATGTTTAAGCTCTTTTCGACTATTTCATAGTCGAAAACTACAGGAGGATGAAATGATAAAAATACCAGAATTAAAAATAGGAAACCTTGTTGCGAAAATCCCCATTATTCAGGGCGGAATGGGAGTAGGAATATCAATGGCGGGTCTGGCTTCTGCCGTTGCCAATGCCGGGGGAATCGGAGTAATTTCATCCATGGGATTAGGTATGCTGGAAGATGCTTACCTGAAAGACTTTAAGAAAGCAAATCAGATTGCTTTGCGCGAGGAAATTCGTAAAACTAAAAAACTGACTGATGGTGTTATCGGTTTGAATATTATGGTGGCACTTTCCGATTTTGATGAAATGGTGAAAATTGGTTTAGAAGAAAATGTTGATATACTTTTTCTTGGAGCCGGATTACCCTTGAAAATGCCGGAAGGTATTTCAGGTGAGTATATGAAGAAAATGAAAACAAAAATAGCTCCCATCGTTTCATCAGGACGAGCAGCTAAACTAATTTTCAGAAGCTGGGATAAGAATTTTTCTCATGTTCCCGATGCTGTGGTGGTGGAAGGACCATTGGCCGGTGGGCATCTTGGATTTAAAAAAGAACAGATAAATGATCCCGAATTTGCTTTGGAAAAATTAGTTCCCGATGTTTGTGAGGCGATCAAACAATTCGAAGTTAAATATAATAAGAAGATACCTGTTATTGCCGCCGGTGGAGTTTATGATGGAAAAGATATCCGCAAATTTATGGAATTGGGAGCGAGCGGTGTGCAGCTGGGATCTCGCTTTGTAGCCACAGACGAATGTGATGCTGATATCAAATTTAAAGATCAGTTCGTAAATTGCAAAAAAGAAGATATTGTTATTATCCAGAGTCCGGTTGGTTTACCGGGACGTGCCATTTTGAATGATTTTCTCAAAGATGTAAAAGCGGGAATTAAAAAACCGTTTAAGTGTCCTTGGAAATGCCTCAAAACTTGCGATTTCAAAACTTCACTCTATTGCATTGCCGATGCTTTGATGAAAGCAAGAATCGGCAAATTGGAGAGTGGATTTAGTTTTGCAGGCGCCAATGCTTGGCGGGTAGATAAGATCATTCCTGTGAAAGAGTTGATGGATTCTCTTGTGCAAGAATTTGAGCAGGCAGGAGTTTAGTAAACCGGCTTCAAATATAACATAAGCTCACACTTGATTGTGATATGTTGTTATTAAAAGTGGGAAACTATACATAATAATTAAAATTGATAAAAATCCCGAATCGAGTTAATTTAAGCTTGGTTCGGGATTTTTTGTATGCTATTATTCTTTTATTGACATCTAGTTTTAAATTTCCGAAATGAGTGGGATGACGTTGAGATGCTATTAATTAAAGATATTTAATGTAATGATAGGTGTAATAAAAAATATCAAAAAGGAGTTTTGCTAAATGAGAAATAAAGGCAATTGTGCAGATACCGCTACCAAGTATTGTACATACAATTATTTTTATATGCTCATTGTAGGCAATTATAAAACATAATACTATGAGAGAAAAAAACGATTTAAAATTAGCCGTACTTATTGATGCAGATAACATCCCTTATTCAAATATAAAAGGGATGCTTGGTGAAATTGCAAAACTTGGTTTACCGACAATTAAACGAATATATGGAGATTGGACCAAACCAACTGTTTCCGGTTGGAAGCCGGCATTACTTCAGCATGCTATAACTCCAATTCAACAATATAGTTATACCACAGGTAAAAACGCGACAGATTCGGCAATGATTATTGATGCGATGGATATTTTACATAGTGAGAAGGTGGATGGATTTTGTCTTGTTTCCAGTGATAGCGATTTCACACGGCTAGCAACTAGATTAAGAGAATCCGGTATGTTGGTTATTGGTATTGGGGAAAAGAAAACACCAAATCCATTTATTGTAGCTTGCGATAAGTTTATTTATATAGAGATAATTGCGAGTAAAGTGATTCCAAAGAAGAGTGCAAAAACAACTCAAAAAGCTAAAGTTGATTCGATTGATAATGACTTTATCCAATTATTAATATCCACTGTTGAAGATTTAGCGGATGATGATGGGTGGGCATTTCTAGCCGCAGTTGGAGCACTTATTAATAAGAAAAAACCTGATTTTGATCCCCGAAATTATGGGTTCTCAAAATTAACTCCATTGATAAAATCTTTAGATAAGTATTTTGAAGTTGATGAAAGAAAAGTTGAAAAGACCCATATAACACATATTTATGTGAAAA
>DAOWES010000232.1 GCA_030638385.1 Candidatus Cloacimonadota bacterium
ATTGTTGTTGGTGAGTTTAAAGTAATAATTGATAATGAGAAATGTATCAATTGTGGTAATTGCCTGATAGTTTGCCCCATTAAGGCGATATCGGAGGAAGCGTAATGGTAAAAGATAGATATGATGTTGTGGTGATAGGAGCAGGCCCGGCCGGGAGTGTTTCCGCGCGTTTTGCTGCCGAAAATGGAGCCAGTGTTCTCATCTTGGAACGAGACCGCGAAGCGGGGATTCCTGTACGTTGTGCAGAAGGTGTTTCATTAAAAGGAATAGAACCATATATAGAGATCGATCCACGTTGGATAGCCAGCGAGATTGATATTGCGAAATTAGAATCACCAAATGGCGAAAAAACTTACATGTATAACAACGGTAAAGGTTATGTGTTGGAGCGTAGAATCTTTGATACTGCATTGTGTGAAGTAGCATGTAATCACGGCGCAGATTTACTTACCAAAGCTGATGCCTTGGATTTGGTGTGGGAAGATAATAGAATTGTCGGAGTAAAATATAGATACTTAGGCGAAATAAAAGTAGTGAAATGCGATATCGTTATCGGTGCTGATGGTGTGGAATCTAGAGTTGGACGCTGGGCTGGTATCGATACAAAAGTTAGCTTGAACGATATTGAAACAGCTGTGCAATATACACTTGCCGATGTCGATATTGAAGATAAAACTTGTGAATTTTATTTTGGATCCGAGGTTGCTCCTCGTGGCTACGTGTGGATATTTCCCAAAAAAGGTAGAACAGCCAACGTAGGCATTGGAATCAGCGGAGATATGGCAGTAGAGAAAGGGCCAAAATATTATTTGGATAAATTTGTAGCAAAGCGTTTCCCTCGCGCTACCATTACATACACTGTTTATGGTGGGGTTCCCACTGCTTGGGGCTTGGAAGAGATTGTGCGCGACAATATTATGCTGGTAGGAGATGCCGCTAGACAAGTGAATCCAATTTCCGGTGGCGGTATTGTGCAAGGTATGATTGCCGGTGAATATTGTGGGAAAATGGCTGCTGAAGCTGTGAAAAAACAAAAATTCGATAAGAAAACCTTAAAGAAATATCGTAAAAATTGGGATAAACGCTTAGGCGCAAATCAAAAAGTTATTCATGCAATGAAAGAAAAATTCATGAAGATGAATGATGAAAAATTTAATAATTTGATGAAAATCTGTAATAGTATTCCACCTGAAAAATTCACTGTAGCACGTTTATTTAAAGAAGCTGTGAAAGATGATCCTAAATTGGTATTGCAGGTAGCAAAAACTTTTGTAACTGCCAAATTTAAGTAATGATCTATAAAGTTAAGAAAGAACTAAGTCGCAAATTAGTTCATGTGAGTTCATTATTGATACCGTTTGGTTTTCGGTATCTTTTGCATAATGATCGCAAAGAAGCATTTGTACTCTTGGTTCCTCTTACATTTATTGCAATATTCATTGAACTAATGCGATTTTATAATCGCCCTTTCAAGCGGTTGTTTTATCGTCGTGTTGGCTTTTTATTACGTAAACATGAATTGTTTAATTTCTCGGGTGCAACTTTCTTAATGGTTGCATCCCTTATTTCAATTGCTTTTTTTCCGGTAGAGATCACGTTTACGGCACTTTCATTTTTAGCAATTGGAGATACTTTGGCAGCCTTAATTGGCATAAATTTTGGTGAACGAAAATTATTGGGAACTAAAAAGAGTTTGGAAGGTAGTTTAGCCTGTTTTGTAGGAACTTTTTTGTTTGCTCTTTTTTTTGTTCATCCGGTAGTAGCTCTATTTGGAGCAGTAGCAACCACCATTGCCGAATTTTATCCGGTGGGCTGGGATGATAATATAAAAATTCCACTTATTTCCGGAGTGGTGATGACAATTGTGAATATGTTTGTATAAAGAGGTTATATGAAATTATCATTTGTAATTCCAGTATTAAACGAAGAGGAAAGTTTGGAGATTTTGTATGAAGAAATTCTGGCAAATCTTGATAAACATGAATATGAGATTATCTTCGTGGATGATGGAAGCACCGATAAAAGTTTTGCAGTGATGCAAGCACTTGCAAAAAAAGATAAAAATCTAAAAGTAATTCAATTTAGAAAGAATTTTGGTAAAGCTGCCGGTTTGCAAACAGGCTTTAATGCTTGCTCCGGTGATATTGTTTTCACTATGGATGCAGATCTTCAAGATGATCCTAAAGAGATTCCAAATTTTATTGCAAAATTGGCTGAGGGTTACGATTTAGTTACCGGTTGGAAGCAGAAACGCAAAGATCCAATCGGGAAAAGGTGGCCTTCCAAATTGGCAAATTCGGTGATGTCATCAGCTTTTAAACTAAAACTTCATGACTATAATTGCGGTTTTAAAGCATATCGCCAAGAAGTGATAAATGAAATTGATGTTTATGGCGAAATGCATCGCTATATTCCTGCTTTGGCTCATGCAAAAGGTTTTCGAGTTGCAGAAATACCTGTGCATCATCGTAAACGAACTTTTGGAAAATCTAAATATGGTGTGGAAAGATTCTTTCGAAGCTTTCTTGATCTCTTAACTGTAAAACTGGTTACTGCTTATACTCATAGCCCTCTTTATCTATTTGGAAGGCTGGGTGTTGGTTTCTCCTTTTTGGGATTTATCATTAGTCTCTATTTAACAATTATGAAATATTTTTACCATCAGCCTCTTTCCAATAGGCCAATTCTCTTTCTTGCCATCTTATTAATTATGGTGGGAATCCAATTTTTCTCAATTGGACTTTTGGGAGAACTAATGGTAAATCAATCGCGAAAACATAA
>DAOWES010000266.1 GCA_030638385.1 Candidatus Cloacimonadota bacterium
TCAGAGATAATAACGAAAATGGTAGTTTCGACACACAAAATGGAAGCGGTTTCGGTCTTGATGGTGTTGATCCGAATAGAAATTACGGTTTTGCCTGGGGGTTTATTGGTGCTTCCGGGAACCCTACATATCCTACATATCATGGGCCAAATAAATTTAGTGAACCGGAAATTATAGCTATGAAAAATCTACTTGAAAATCATCATTTCATCGCAGGAAACAGTTATCACAGCTACAGCGAATTAGTACTTTTCCCATTTGGTTATAACAATAATCTACATTCACCGGATCATGACGCATTGGAAGAATTAGCTATTGCCATGGCCTCAACTATTCCCAAAAAAAATGGTGGCACCTATGACCCTTCCGAAAGCTGGAAATTATATCCGGCAATGGGAACAACAGATGATTACGCTTATGGACAACATGGAATCTTCGCCTATACCATCGAGCTGGGAACTGAATTCATTCCACCGGCAAACCAAGTGACCGGAATCTGTGAAGACAACCTAGAAGCAGCATTAATATTATTAGACCGTGCCAGCCATAATATGGTCTCCGGCATTATCACTGATGCAGAAACAAATGAAACAGTTGTGGCGGAATTATTCATCAAAGGAATTGATGATTCTGAAATTTTCAGAGAACCATATAAAAGCAATGAACAATTCGGAAGATATTACCGTTTGCTTCAAAGCGGAACCTATGATATCACTTTTTCAGCTTATGGTTATAAACCTTTCACTGCCAAAAATGTTCAAGTTTCAGATTCCGGGATTACTGAATTAGACATCCAACTATCTCCTTCTACTGCCGACATAAATATCTCCGGTTTTGTATTTAAGGAAGGCGTCAATATCGGTGTAAATCATGTTGCCATTGAATTCCTTGGAATAGACCTCAATACTGTTTATACAGATTCAGAAGGATATTTTAGTGTGAACAATTTATTTGAATATAACTATGATATTCTCATCTACACCAAAAACTACGAAACAAAATATTACACTTTGCAAGTTTCAGTAGAAAACAATACATTTGATCTCGATCTTGCATCATTAAATGATGGAACTTTTGAAGATAACACAAGTGGCTTCTACTGGAATTATGGGGGTAATGAAAACTGGCATATAACTCCACAAGGCTATTCCAGCAATTATACCTTTAGGTCCGGCAAAATCTTTGATAAGCAAAACACTTCCGCTTCCCTAACAATAAATGTTTTGAAATCTGATAAAATCTCTTTTATGAAAAAAGTATCGTCAGAAGTAAATTATGATTTCTTAAGATTCTTCATTGATGATAAAATAATGGATCAATGGTCCGGAGAAGTTGGCTGGAGCCCAGCAGTATATGATATTGATGCAGGCATCCACACTATTAAGTGGGAATACACAAAAAATCAAACTACCTCAAATGGAAGCGATTGCGCTTTTATCGACAATATAGAGTTCCCCGCAACCTTCGGTGTGAAGACAGAGGAAGAGCCTGAAACTACTACCCCTATTGCACGACTAAAAAATTACCCCAATCCATTTAATTCCATCACTACGATTCAGTTTAGCATCGAACAACAATACCAACAAATTGAATTAGAGATCTACAATATTAAAGGGCAGAAAATAAAAAAATTCGATATCCCCCTAAACTTGTCATCCCAAGCCGTTGAATGCGAAGTTTTTTTAGAAAAAACAGCATTGGAGACGAGGGACGAAAAAGAGGTAAATTCCGTAATTTGGGATGGAAAAAATAACAATGGTAACTTGGTAAGCTCCGGTGTGTATATGTATCAATTGAAGTTAAATGGCAAAGCTGTAGCCAACAATAAAATGCTGTTAATAAAGTAATAGGTTTACCCGCAAAGGCGCTAAGGAAGCCAAGAGCGCAAAGAGAAAACACTAAGAACACAAAGAAGATACGAGATAGAAAGAAATGTCACCCTAAATTTGTCACCCTGAGCGGAGACGAAGGGCAAAGGGCAAAGAGTGAATGGTGAGACATCCTTCGTCTCCGCTCTGGATGACAATTAACATTTCATGAGAACAACGTGAGAGA
>DAOWES010000261.1 GCA_030638385.1 Candidatus Cloacimonadota bacterium
ATCCCGTGTTGATTTTATTTGAGAAAAAAGAAGTCTGATTGAGTTTGCTTTTTCCAGAGGGGTCAAGTCTTCCCGGATTAGATTTTCATGAACTAGATCAACCATTAAAGTATTATCCTTCTTTCTTGTTTTGATGAATGCCGGAATAGTTTTCTTTTTCATCCGCTTGAAAGCTGCAAGTCTTCTGTGTCCGGCAACAACAACAAACCCGTCAAGATCTTGTAAAACTGTTATCGGGCTGAGTAGGCCTCTTTCTCGGATGCTCTTTGTTAGGATCTTCAATGGTTCGAGTTCAACTTTCTCCCGAGTCTGATAAGGATTACTTTTTATCTTAGAAATCTGTACCTCTTCAACTTTCATTTTTTCTTGCACTCCGGACACCGATATTTTCTTCTTCTATCTTGATCCCCACATTTAGCGCAACCCGTAACCTCTCCCTTCTTCCCCACAGTATTATAGATCTTGCCGCATCCTTCTTTCACCTTATCCACCATAATTTTCTCTACGTTTTCAAATTCTTCGAATGGCTTAATGGTCCCACAGATAGGACATTTTATAAGTTGCTTCTTTGCAGTATATCCACATTTATTTTTTGATTTGGGATGGCAATAATAAGCTCCGGCATCACAAAGATAGGCATTACACTTAGGGCATCGACTCATCTTTGGTCCAACCTGTTAAACAAATTTAGATAATAGATTCCGATGTTGGTTAGGCTCACAAGATAATCTCTGCCTTTCTTTTCGCTCTTGATCAGGAAAGCATCTTTCAGTTTTTTGTGGGTCTTAGATTTTGTTTGACGGTCCTTGTTTATACTTGTGAGGCCCATCTGTTTTGCGATCTCGCTGAGTAAGATTTCTTTCTTTCCGATCGCTTGAACAAACGATTTGATGTGTGGGTTTATTATTTTTTCCATGTTGAGTTTAATGAGGATCAACGTCGTCGCCTTATGATCACTGGTATCACCTCAGTTCGGAGCGTTAAAAGGGAAATGAAGCCCTTGGTCCTCCTTGCGGATTGGACACTCCTATGCACATCCCCGGATTCGAACCGGTATCTCGAACTAGTTTTCGGTGTAGCGATTTCACTTGATGGAGATTATATCCAACCCCACTAGTATCTATGTCCCAATAGTTTTTCCTGTGCAATCAATGAGGGGGAGGTACTCCGGGGAGCCCTATTCAGCCTCGATGATTATGATGTTATTTTCTATGCCACGGATGATAAGTCACCAACTGATGATGTTTATTGCATAGTGGTCGGCAGTTGAGGATCGTGTATGCGCCTCCCTGAGTTGCAGGGATCAGTCTGTGAATCTCCACATTCTCATCTTCGCAATTAGGTTGGAAGCATTCGTTTCCCCAAACTTCTAAAATTTGCTTTCTTAATTTTGCAGAGCATTTCATTGGCCCTTTTTCTATGAATGGAATCTTCAAAACATATCCTTGCTTAACAAACGTATCGAATATTTCCAGGAGATGTTTGCAAGGGACTGCATAATATTTTATTCCTGAAACATTTCCAATTTTCTTTCGGCAGTACATCTCGAAGCTCTTGCAAGTGCAATGAAGTTTGATAATCTTCTTTGCCCCATCATCTACTTTGATGAAACCTTCATATTTATTCTTTAGCCAGAGAGTTCTCATTTGATCAACTCCGGATTTTCATAGATATTGCCGACTACTTCACATTTCGTTACTCCATCGATATGAAGAATATTTTTTAATCCAGCCTTCCAAATTTTATCTTGCCTCAAATATAACCGCAGGCCATAAGTTTCAACTTCAATAAGTGCAATTTCTTCTTCCCCTTTCTCTCCGAAGCTGTCTTGCCACCTTCTTATATATTTTATAATATCCCCTTCATAGATTTCTTTTCCATTTTTATCTTTGAGTCCTGTGAATTGCAAAAATATAAAATTACTTTTTGTCATCAACATCCCAATAGGCATACATTTGCTTTCCATCAACTCCTCCGGAGACATCATCTTTTTATTCCACTCCGTCCAAACTCTGAACTTAATTTCTCTCATATTTTTTTGGATGGCAGATCTCTAACTTAGGGCAATCTCTGCAAGACTTTTGTTTCTTGCATTGGTCCATGATTTCTCTTTCCTTCGTAACGTCATGAATCTTCCAGGACATTTTATCTCCGCCGCTTAATTTATTTGAATGGACATCTGTATATATCTCTGGAAGCATATTTGGAAGTTGATCAAACAAATCTTCAATGTTCTCTGCATCGATTGTGAATCTAATCGTCATGTTTAAGTTCCTCCGCCATTGCTACTCCAATATTAACAAAGTCTCTCAGTGCCCGGCCTTTTGCTCGAGTGTGGGCCATTTCGACAGGATGCGATTGAGTCATCTTTCCAGTGTTTGCCGGACTTGAAGATCCAAAACCATCGAAGACTTGATTCATTTTTGAAGTTAATCGAACCTTGCACCATGCCATTGTCATTTCCGGATTTACGAAAGACTCAGTAATTTCCATTGAGAAGTTTGGATCCTTTTCGTGGGCCAACGCTAATAATCCTTTGTAGAGCATGTGATCCTTTCCTGAGATTTTTACGATGTCTGATTCGGGTTGGATCTCTGCCTTCTTAATCAACTTCAACATCTTAACGGCACCATTGACAACTGTGAATGAAATCTCATTTCCTTTCTTAATAACCAATAAGTTATGTCCCTCACAATCATACAAATTATAAAAGGTCTGTCCAATTTTGAAACTTAAATTCATCTTTCCGTTGTAGATTGCCGGTTTATCTGCGGCCCATGCAATTATTCCTTTCATTGGGTTTTCTCCAAACTTAAAATTTTATTAAGATCCCATTTCTTAGTTTGGGGATTCATATCAAACACTTGGCCGTTATCGACTTTTCTGAATACTCCGTAGATTCCCAAGTATGTGACTCCATCAACCTCAGTCCGTTGGATTGGATCGTTATTGTGTTTGAAGATCTCTTTCCATTCTGCAAGGGTTGGGGCATTTTCACTCATAAGAAAGCCTCCTTGAATTCTTCTTGTCTTTCATCACGAGCTGCAGAAATCTTCTCAGTTGGTTTGAAAAGTCCCAAAGTATTTTGGATGTGTTGTCGGCTTCGTCTGATTGATTCGAAGCTTGGCATCTCCTTTATTTTTGAATAGTCTACCCAGATTTTGAATCCCATGCTTCTTAAAACTTCGATGATTAATCGAGTGTCGCAATCTCGAGTCTTTGGATCATTCTCCAGGACGTTCTTCACGATTTGTTTTGTTGTTGTTAGTTTTTCCATTTTAATATGATATCCTTGTACCTTTAGTTTGACTAACCAGGACCCTTGTTGAAACCATCTTAGTTACGTGGGTGAGGATCTCAATCTTGTGCAGCTTGTTCTTGCAACCCTTCAAAATCTTCAATATCTCCCGAGCCCTTTGTTCATCATCCATCAGATTAACTCCTCCGCATCGTGTCCAATATCTTCAAGAATAACTTCTGCAATGTGTCTATCTCCTTCACTAAAAAAATCACCTTGAATTGCATTTTCTATTGCCGACTGGATAATATCAATCTGAAATCCTGAAAGTTTAATTCCATAAACTGAATTCTTTTTGGTTTCCATCACATGAACCTCGCTTTCAAATTTCTTTTAATTAGTTTGATACTTCGATTTGCATAAGCCCAATCGATTAATTTCCTTCCATAGAATTTCATTGTCTTGATCAAAACTTTCGGCTCGATTCCGACAAGCGCACAACCTCCAAAGATTGCGAACCAGGATCCTGTTGGTGCAAGAAGTGTGATCACTCCATATCCAATCAAAGGATATCCAATCACCTTTCTCATGAATGTTATTGGTTTGTAAGTCTCAACACCCTCGAGGAATTTAATCCTTGAGATCAATTGTTTTCGTGTAAGCTTTCTTGTTTGCATAATTATACTAGAAAAAGATACTATTTAAATGTTTTGGTTGGTGTCTTTTTTAGACACAAACATTTATCTGATCGGAGTTGCTTTCCCTTCGATGATTAGATCTATTTTGTTATTTGTCCAATCCCTGAAGATCCCTGCCTTTCTTGGGGAGATTCCGGCTTCTCTTAATTCATGATATTTCATCTTTCTTTCGAATTTTTGTTCAATTGTATTGTGTGGCCTCATTTGGATTTTTCATTGATCTCGAAAACCTTAATCCCAAGATCAGTAATTTGATAATATTTATGACGGCTGTCTTTGATCTCTTGGCCGTTTTCTAATGTGTCTGGTTCTTTGTAGTATGCAAATAAATTGTTGACTGTTGTTCCAGGGATTATTTTAAGCTCTCGGATCCATCCATTGTTTTTTGCTCGGGCCATGAATCGACTTACGCAATTGATCCCTTGGATGTTGCATAATTTTTTTAGATCTGAAGGGGAGAAGGCCCGAATGTTAAGCGCCATGACTTGAAGAATATTGATTTGATTGATTGAAAGTTTGAAATCTTGTTTGATTTTTACGACAGGATTAAGGTTGAGGTCTAGTTGTTGGGGGGTGGTGTGTATCTCCTCAAGGGTGGTGGTGGTTAGTATTTTTTTATCTGATTTGTTTTGCATGGTGTGGATTTTTTTGGACTCTTTTTTATTTTTCTCTTTTATTTTTTGCACTCCTGACTAATAATTCCTTCAGCTCCGTCCTTGAGATGCAGCACCTTAGACTACCAGACTTCGCCTGACTTACAATCGTAAAGAAAAATTAATAACCACCACCACGCCCTTTTTTTAATTTGAGTTTCCTCGTCGGCGTAATAGATTTTTGTTGTTAACAATTATCCGTTACGAAGAATCTTAGAGAATTAGATTATTTAAATGTTTCTTAAAAAATGGGAAAAGAGGTGTGTAACAGATAATTGACCGAAGTAAAAAATCATCACCTCTTCCGGGCTCTCATGCAAACAAGATTATTTCCGAAGAAATGTGCCCTAAACTTTCAGGAGGTTAAACAACTGATCATCTGATTATTACTAGAAGACTATGTATTTAAATGTTTTCTTTGATCAGAATTATGCTGTAGGTTCTGGAACTGGATCCTTATTCTCTTCTTCCGTAGGAGCTTGCACATTACCTTCAAGTAATTCATAAACAGGCCCAACAACATGAGTACCATAACAAGCTCCGACCTGTTCTTTGATTAAGGAAATCTCTTCTGCAGTAACTTCAACAATTCCGCCAACATTAATTTTTTTAGCAAGGTTGAATTTCTTAAATTTATCTCGGCCAGTTTCTTGTGGCGCATTTTGAGGCTTGGGAATATTAGCCATTATAGCATTCACACAGACACCATTCAAAATGGAATTAACATTTTTCCCGTCGATAGTTTCCTGTATGGGCTTACCTCCCAGATTAAGGATCTCTGAATCAAAATTGATTTTCATAATATTTCTTAGAGGACTATGTATTTAAATGTTTTGCCGATCTAAAATATTTTCAATTTGAAATCTTAAATCTTCCAAGACTACAACATCATCAAGAAAGTCTCGGAGCATCCATCTTACTGGACAAGCAATATCAAAGGAACAATCTCCTTCTAAATATTCTCCGCAGACCAAATGATATTGACATTCCAATTTTCCTAATGGGAAATTATCCGTTACATATGTGGGGGTTGGATTATCTTCTGTCATAGTCTACAATTTATTATGAAACTAATTCGTTATCTGCTTGAATGCTTACAGCCTCTTTTGCCTGGTTAATTTCAAATCTTCTCACTTGTTTTATCATATATCTTTTTAAAGATTCTTTTGCCCATTGGTTATCTGTAAATTCGTTTTCCATTACTGGCTCTTCTTCTGTTCCAGTATTAATTTGTGGAATTGGATGAAACCATTTCGTTGCATTAATTACTCTTTGTAATTTCTCGTCGGGTATTGTTAGTGTTATTTTTGCCATTTTATCCTCCTATGCTGTTATTAATCCTAAATTTACCAACGCTGCGTGTATTCCTACTGCGGTTACTACCACACCAGTTTGTTGTGCTATTGGTGATGTCCCATGGAATCCCAATTGTTCTGCTGCGCTTGTCAAAACCTGTACTCCATTAGTCCCAGTTTCATCTGCCTTTATTATAAGGTCTGTGCCATTGAAAGAAATACTGACATCATCAGCGCCACCAAGCATTAATTTTTGATTATCGTTTGGCATCTTCAACCAATCATTAGAAATATGAACTGCATGATTTCCACCCCATCCAATTAAAAAACTATTAGTAATTGTATTTGTAACCGATTGACCAAATACCCCAGAATAAGTTGCAGCTGAACCAGTACCTACATCCACACCAATTCCTGTAGATGAAGTCCCAAGTAAATCTATATTTAGCCCTACTCCAAATATTCCTTCCTCGTTATTAACATTATCACCTAAAGATGTTCCAAAACTCTTAAAACAATTATTATTTCTTCCAGAAACATTACAATAAGGTTTAGTAATATTATGACCAGAACCGCCATAAACTGCGGCATCTCCAGTAATGGAATGCCCTGTACCCCCACCTATGCTATCTCCTGAGTTTATTGTAGAAGCTCTGGCAGAAGTAAAAATATTGTTACCCGTTACATCTGTCCCAGTTCCTAAATTAAGAATATTATCCCCTGTCGAAGTTCCTGCATTGATATTTTGTAAATCAGAAAATGAAACCATTTGGGCATTTATATTTGTAGCTTCTATATCTGAAAGTTTTTTAACACTTAATCTATATATTTTCAAAGTAGGAACACCAAAATCTTCATTTGTGACAATTTTTATTGAACCTGTTGCCGTTGCTGTAAAATAAATCAGTCCATCGAAAGTTGTCCCATAAGAACTATGGACATTAACACCTCCTGCATAAATATTTACAAATTCACCAGCTATATAACTAACATTCAAAACATAATTATTTCCACTTTCTACTATATTTGATTGTTCCAAATATTCACCATTAGCATCTGCATAAGCATAATAATCCCCTGCATCGTTTCCATAAGACCATGAACCAGATTCAGTCCACCCCGTAGAACCATCATCAAATTCTTCATTTGTCATTAACTCCGAGGATATACCCAGAGAAACACTTCCTGTTGCTGTTAAACCATTTGCAGTTACATCTCCTGTTGCCGTCAAATCTCCCCCGAAAGTAGTAAGTCCAGTGCCAAGAAAATTATAAGTAGGATTGACGTTTGTAGTTCCAAAATTGATGAGAAGATTGTCAGTATCAAATTCTAAATAATTATCTCCATTGCTTCCAAAAATTGAAGACCCAAACCCTAAAGAGCATTTAGAACTTCCATCATCTAAAAACCAATTCCAATCACCCTGTATTGTTGGGGCAATAAGTGTTGCACCTGTTATTGTAGAAACATTAGAAATCGCATTATTACCCATATCCAAATTACCAGTCATTGCTTGAGAACCACTCGTTAAGAAAATTGTTCCACTAGCATCGGGCATTGTTAGAGTTCTAGTATTTCCAGTTGTGATATTTGATAAGTCAACATCAACTGTTTTTGCATTGTCTGCATTATTAAACCATAAAAAATTACCATCACTGAATGTACTTGAGGCAGGAATGGAAACTCCACCTGCAAATGAACCTACTGGGTTTCCCCTTATGTCTATTACTTGTGTTCCTAATTCACTTAAAGCAACATTTGTCCAAGTTCCACCAGATACTTGAGTTTGTCTTAAAGGAAGTCTTGCAACTAAAAACCCATTACCCCTAAAATCTTTAGGAATTGATGTAACTGAAGTGCCATCTTTATCTGCAATAACATCAGCATCATTTCCATAAGTGTCCAACGGAAGATTCAAAAATAATTTAGTTTCACCCGTATTACTATTTATTGCACCCCAGATTATAAAATTAAATCTTCTTCCAACTAAAGAATTCCCATTAGCGTCAACAAGAATATCTGCTAAATCAAATACTTTCAAATAGGGTGTAGTTGGATGATTTACAATTCTAATTCCGTTTACTGAAATTTGTCTTGATGGGACATCTTGTAAATGTTTCTGCCATGCCTCTCCAGACGTCATTGTAAAATCAACATCATCAGGTACTCCAACATTTGGTGTAATTATAACAGTTTGAGCCATTCCACTCTCATATTCAGCATCAAGTATTCTTAATCTTTCAGCACTTCTTTGAACAGCCCCCCTCCCATCAAAACTTTTAGCATCATTATATAATTGGCCCATATAAGTCCCGTCAGAGTCGATGGTTGCTGCGGTTGGTAGTATTGTAGTCCCTAGATATGCAAACTCTCCAGTAGGTCTTGATGTTGAAGATTGTAAAATTGCCTCATCTCCGTTTCTAATAACATAAATATAATTCAATTTGGGATGAGTGTCTGTTCCAGGTGTTAGTTGAATCCTAGCGGCTCCATCAACCCCATCTCCGTTAGTGCAATCAAGGACATATTCTCTTTGACCAAAAGCATAAGTAATATCCCCACCGCCAAGTGCTTCAATATCACCAAATACATCATCTCCAATAACAACAGGAACACCCGTAGGAACTTGATAACTCATTCCGTCAATTGATTCAACTGATTCTATGAATCTTGAGAAGCTCGGAATTATATTGAAATTCTTATCTCCCAAAACTCCCAAATTAATGAATTTTATTTCTGTAAGTTCAGACAAATCCGCCCCCCCCTGTTTGACTACAATACAGCAACGACATAAAATATTCTGAACTTCATCTACTTTAGCATGCTCTTCTTTATCGAAAGAGTCAGCTGCTTTTTTAAGAGAGTCATAAGCGTTTTGACCGTATTGCATTACAGTTTCTTGAGTTGAGGGGTCTAGATAAATTCTATGAATCGTAAAAAACCCATCAGGAATATTAACCAAAGTACCATCTCCGTTTGGATCATATTTATCTGTTGGAATTTCAGTTTTTACTGCTACATTACTTATCGGCGAACCTCTCCAAAAAGCAGGAAAGATAATTTCTGTATCGGCTGCGATAGAACTTATGTTTGGATTTTTCTTGTCAATATCATAATTAAATCCAGGACCATAAGCCTTTCCTGAACTCTTGTCAATTTTCAAATTCGTCCCGTTCGCTGAATACACATTGCCCGACACTGACAAAGATGGTCCAAGCGTATTTACCATATCAAAGAAATGGAGTAGGTTGTCTTGGGTCCATAATGGAGCCGTTGTTGCTTTTCTTATTGTAGTAAATGGTGGCACATCATGTACAAGAATACCAAGCAAAGCACAATCTCTTTTTTCATCTTCTATTGGAGCCGTTGCCGAATAAGTTAAATTACCATCAATATCTATAGATACAAATTCGATTGGAGTTATTCCACTTAATCCTGGCGTTACTGCAATCTTTGCCCCCCATGTGACTTTTGTTGCAGTTGGATTAAGTGGATCTGTATAGCTATCAATAAAATATGCTTCGCCGGCAGCTACGTCCAGTTTTGTTGGATCCACATTAATACTTAATTCTCCGCCGGCAATTAAACCCGTTGAATTTTGCTGAAGATTGTTGATATCTAATTCGTCGATTGCAGTATTTACATTTGTTGATTCTAAAGTTGAAGAAGAATTATCGTAAGGTACTTGGACTGCAGTTACTCCGTGAGGATTACTCGTATTGGAAATATGCGAATCGATTTGCGCATGAGTATTTGTTCCTATATTTTGAATTACAGTATGATCGATAGCAGTTTGCGCATAATGAATCGAGGTATCTGCAATATGTGAATCAATCTGAGTATGGCTATTAGAGCCGATGTCTTGAATGTTTAAGTGAGAGATGCTGCTTTCTGTGAAGTGGATCGTTAAATCTCCTGTATGGGCTTGGAAATCAGTTTCATCAGTCTTTAAATCAAGGGCTGCCTGCAAATCTGTCTGATCTGAAAGAGTCCCAGTTATTTCTCCCCAATTAACATCTTCAAAGACTTCAGGATCAACATATTCAAGAGCATTCCCCCCAGAATTTACCCTTACTATCTTGAGAGCACTTCCAGTTTTAGAGGCAGGAGTATCAAGAAGTGAATCAAAACTTGCGAAATCATCATCAATTTCAATATTGATCTCGCTTGTTTCCACAACATCTAAATCAATTTCATTTCCTTCATTAATATCTAGATCAACAGAAATGTCTTCAACAACATTCAATGAAACGTCATTCATTTTAAGCCGCTCCCGACCGGGTAATATCAGCCTCGATTATAAATGCTCCAGTGCCGCTTGAATGAATACTTCCGTCACCTTTGATATACTGGACATCGTAAAGATATTTTTTAGGATCAATGTCTGTATCTTCAGAAGTTAATTCTATTGAATGGATTCCGGTGGAATTTCCGGCCACCTCTTTTGAAATAATTGCACCAGAATCATCAGTCACAGAAGTTGCAGGGATATCCTCTCGGACGGTAAAATAAATCGTATAACCAGTAGTGTCGACAAACTCTCCCTTGTTCTTAATATTGATTGTAAATGCTCGAGTATCATTTCTTTTTATTTTGATTGTACTTCCCATGATTCAAGAAGGCGATGAGATGTTTATATATTTATTTAGGAGATGATAATTCCCATAGATTCTAAAATAGTCATAATCAATGCTGCGCAAAGCAATCCGCAAACTGCAAAAACTGCTCGTTTCATCCATTTGATATCCTGACCCTGACGGATTGAGGATTCAGTTAAAGTTTTGATATTCTTATTCATAGCAGTGGTGTTATGATTGAATGTAAGAATCATCTGTTGAGTATTGTGGTGCACGTCTTTCATCGATCTTGGCTCTCGATACATTGGAACAAAATTTTCATCTACCATTTTTTCACCCAACATATCCTTCCGAAAATTCTCACCGAAGGGTACATTAATTTTACTTTCCATTTGTAAGTCCCATAACGAATCATGAGCTCTTTGAAAATCTGATCTGCATCCTTCCGGGTACCATGTTGAAAAGTATAAAGATAATCATGAACGACTGCAGCAACCGCAAAATCTCCTGAAAATGGATGACCAATTATAGGCCAGAATATTTTTGGAATACTTGCCCCATCAGTTCGAAATCCTTTCGGAATAATAACAACTCCCTGAGAAGTATTTACCTTCAGATCTTGTTCAAGCTTCCAATGTTTGAATCCGTCATTTGTTATGATTAATCTAATTTCTTTCATTTTCTAGGGCCTCCACCCGATCAAACAATTCTTCAATTAATTTTCTAACTTCAAAACCCTTGAAAGTTCTATCCTTCTCAACCTTTCCTTTCATTTCTTTTCTTAATTGTTTTATATTTTTATTTTCCATTATTGGGGCCACATTTGGTAAGCATAACCAAACAACCAAGGAGTAGAAGTTCCGGATGCTTTAAGATTTATTTTCAAAATGACATCAGTATCATCACCATCTAAATTAATAATTGAATCGAGAGGCTGATCAGTAACATCATAGGTAGATCCCCCATCAGTAGAAATATCTATGGTAATGCTAGTCCCCGAAAGGCTTGTGTCCCCATTACCATTTAAGATTCCTGAAGAGATATTTGATGGGAGGGTTTTAAGATTAGTTTGAATATATGACGATGAATCGAAATTAAGATAAACATTATCAAGATAATGGGATGCACTATCTGCTCCATCATTTGCCCTACATCTGAATCTAACAGTCCCACTAAGTGCGGAAGCTATTTCTCTTACAAAAACTCCATCTTTGTAAAGTCTATGTGTGGAAGCTCCAACTTTGAAAATCTCCCAAGTCCCAGTAGTATAATCATCATAAATTGTCAAGGCATTTTCTCCAACGTCGACAATAACGACCCCCCCAATAGAAACTGAATTTATCCCCGTTGCGCTTGTGATTAAAGTTACCGCATCCCATTTAAGATAATCTGTATAATTAGTATCTGAGTCCAAATAAGCATTATTTTCATCATTCCCTCCTGGATTCGCACAATTCATTTCTATTCTTTGGTTCTGCTCAACAACTGATGCGGTTCCAATACCCCCTCCCAAATTAGTTGTAACCGTCCATAAATTTGTATCTAAGGAATTATCATTAAAATCGTCATAAAGTGTTCCTGCAATAATATATCTATCTTCAACTAATCTCGCAGTCGTATTTCCAGTATCTACATGATTATTATATCCGTTTGAATCAGAAAAAAGTTCTGTCTCGGCCCACGAATAATCCTTGTCAGTTATTGATGCATCTTCAGATAAAATTGTTGATTGATTAATGCCCTGTAAAAAAGTGATTGAGCTTTCTATAAGGGCACCTGCGAACCTTGTAAAAGTATCATTCTGATCAGTGGGTTTAATCCTATCTGAAGGAGTGCTCAAATCAGATCCCCCGGCCTTAGTACATTTAATTGCCATTATCCTGTTTGGTCAAGGACCTCAACCGTTAATTTATATCCTACATTGATTTCTCGATCTGCAGTCTTTGCAACTACCACCTCTAAAAGTCTGCTCAGTTTAAGGGTATCTCCTGACAGATCTGTGAAGACTCCAAGTTTTTGAAGAGTCTCTCCATTTGCTTCAGTCAATCCAATAAGCGCATCAAATTCATAAGTGAAGAAAGCTGTATCTTTAGAAGAAACCGAAAGGGCTTTTCTCAAAAACTCTCCGGCAAGTACATCAGAACTAGCTAATTCATTTGAACCATCGTCGGAGAACCCCATGTGAGAAATTACATCGAACTCATCAAGAGCACTATTGTTTATACTATCAACTATTTCCTGATTCAAAACCATAAGACTTAGAGAGAAAGTTTGTTTATATATTTATTTTAAGGATTCAAAATGTCTATGAAGGCATCACTCGGCAGACCATCATCATCATACGCAATTGCATAATCCACATCCGGGCCCGTATCGCTTATCAAATCTGCATCATTTGCGAGTGGCGTATCACTCGACCAAAGAACTTCTCCAGTGTTGATCACCACCAAATATTTTGTGAGCTCTGTGGTTATTTTCACTTTTAAGTCACCAGTCTTGAAAACATCCAACTGAATGAAGTCAGAGTTTTGATCCTTTTCTTCGAGCTGCTTGGTTCGATCTTTTGATTCGGCTTGC
Source organism: Candidatus Cloacimonadota bacterium (assembly GCA_030638385.1). GTDB lineage: Bacteria > Cloacimonadota > Cloacimonadia > Cloacimonadales > TCS61 > DAOWES01. Next base: position 13,039 of record DAOWES010000261.1, read on the forward strand.
CAATCAAAAATCGAGGTTGTATCTTCTCCGACAGTTATCTGGTTTTGCCTTGGATATTTCCTCACGATCTTAGTAATTATGTAAGTCCCATCACGATTGGAATTCAACTTATTAATTACAGGGATCTTATCTCCAACCACCAAATCGTTTAGATCTAATCCATACATATCTGAATTCAACCAAGTAGAAGATTGAATTCCGTCACCAAAGATCTCAATATATTTTCTTCCAAGTGCTCGAGCTTCAACAATGTCTTCGATATAATTTCTTGGAAGAACCTTTATCGGAGCCCCATTTCCAACCTGGGCCCTGACTTGAGATTCATAAGAATAAAATATTTCTGGATCTGTTTGGGAAGCTTCGAATGTTATTTCCTTTGCTTGTTTGTCCACAGTATAATCTCCATCAATATTATCTGTAGTTTGAGTAAAGCCGTCAATCTCAACATCGACTGGAGTCCTTGAGAGTTCGAAAACTGTTCCGGTTCCTGTCACTGTTTCTTTTGTTCTCTGAAGAATAGTCGCCCCCTTAACAATTACTGTTGAAGCTTTTCTGTCAGTATCATCTAACCATCCGTCTTTGTTTAGGGCCCATCCAGAGGTTCCATCGATTGTAATTGTTGAGAGATCTTGGCCCCTCAAAAAAAGATAAAAGTTTGTGCCTTCGACTCTCCAGTTTGCCCCAAGGGTATTGCATTGTTCATTTACTGCTTCAATTGGATCACGATCTTGATAAACTTTTTTTGTAATTATTGCCCCACTTGGCGCAGGTAGAAGATTAACAAATGTCAATCCGAAGGCCTCAACAACATCCTCAATGAGATCTTCAGGAGAAATGGATCTAAAAACTTCATTTAGATTTTCATCAATAAGAATATACCCGTGATCATAGATTTCAATTTCATAGATTCTGGATCCAGTTGTGGGATCATGAGATAACTCCTTGGCTGATTTTATTTTTCCGTCGAGAAGAAGGTTATCTTCTGAATCATAATATTCTGCAGTTGAGTCAAGTGCAACAGTTTCGTCCATTCCGATCCTGAACTTCACACTTGAAGAAGAATTCTCTTTATCGACCAATTGGGCTGAAGAAATATTTATCGCATCAACAATACTCGCATTTTCTTGGAAAACAAAATCTGCCATCAAACCACCTGCTTCTTCCACTTAAATTTCAGAGTACCTGCCGGATGAAGAGAAGAGTCTGTGTCGATATTGAAACTTTCAAAAGAATAGATCGCAGTCCTGGTCCTAAACCTGTCAATAATTGTGATCGTATAATCAATAATACCTATACCAGGGAATCCAATAACATCCTCAAGATAGTTCAACATTTCCCCATAAGTTTCGATGGTTGAAGGTGCAGTTCCTTCAGATCTGTCAGTCGTTTGTTTGTAAAGTTTCCAAGTAAGATTTAGGTCCTTAGAAATTCCGAGATCAATTGTGAAATCTTCTTGTACATCTGTTGGGCTATCTTTAGGAAATGAAAGTGTTGCGGACTGACTGACTTGGGGGATATTTGAATTCTTTGCTTCCCCTTTTTCGAAGATGAAGTTTCTTGTAACCCCCCCCTTACTCCTTACGATTCTTATTTCGACTACCATTAGAAGTTTGAGGTCCCCCCCCTTGAACTACTGTTTAATGCTCTTCCCATTCGATCTGCAAGTTCTTCCTCACTTCCCACAAAACCTTCAACAGTTATATAGATATCTCCTTTCCCACTTCCTTGTCCGGAACCTGCAGCCGCAAGAGTTGAGAAATCTTTGAATGCCATGATGTTATCGTCCGGATGAAACTTGACCACATCTCCGCCGCTTGTTATTAGGGCATCATTCACCCCGAAGATTCTTTTTATTCCCCCCCCAATTCCTTTTATAAACCCTAGGGCTGCATCTTTGATTGCTTTTCCAATTCCTGCGAGAACACTCAATCCTGACTTAACTGTATCAACAATCATATTGAATAATTTTGCACCAAGGCCGATCAATGCTTTAAGACCATTCCATAAGCCCACAAGTATATTTCCAATTATAGTTCCTACCATCCCTGCAGCCCCCACAATAGTTTTCAATACTCCGAGAAAAATATCAAAGATCCCTGTGAATATTTTAACTATCCCTTGAACAATACGATCAAGGTCCCCTGTGAAGATCCCGACAATTACATCCCAAACTCCCCCAAGGATATCTAAAAATCCGAAGAAAATATTTCCAAGACCAGTTATAAAAACTTTCAAGAATGCACCCATTGATGCAAGGAAAAGTGAAGAGGTTTGAAAATTAAACATTTCATCAATCCATCCGAAGAATTTATCTTTAAATCCCTGAACAAATTCTCCGGCAGATCCTTCAATTGTATCTGCTTGCAATCCTCTTCCAGTGGCCAATGCAGCACCCTGTTCTTCCAGTCCCCCCCCAGTAAACATCTTCAATAAAACCATTCCAAGCTTCAAGAATAAAATTAGGAAAGGTTTCATCAACATCATAACTGGAACTAATGCAATCTTCAGGATCCCACCAATTACTCCTAGGATCTCTTTTATTGGTTCAAGCGTTCCAAGAAGCGCCCCGATAAGTCCTCCAAGCGCTGCGCCACCAAATGCTCCTTTTCCTTTCTTTTTTCCGCCGGCAGCTTCTTCTCCGGCTATTGCTCCGGCAATCGCCCCAGTGCCAGAATTGATTCCCTGGCTTACGCCTTTCTTGGTTCCCTTGCCTAATTCTTTAGAAGCAGCTTTCGCACTTCCCTTATCCACGATTAATTTGATTCCCAATGTCATAACAATCAGAAATGAAAATTGTTTATATATTTATTTAGAACTTCTTTTTGGCGATTGTTTTGCAAACTGCCTCGAAACCCTTCTTCAGGAATTCCACCCACCCTTTTGTTTCGACTTCTTTTCTTTTCTTTTGGATCCCATTAACTGCATAATTTATCAGCTCTTGTTCTTCGATTGTAAAGTCATTAAAATTCAATGTGAATCCTGAAACAAGGCATCTTGCATAATGAAGAATTTCATAAGCCTCAACACTTATTGGAATTTTTGGAGCATTAGAATTAATTATCCTGTCTAACTCGTTAATTATTATTTCCCGAAGTTTTCCAGATTTTTTTTTATAACAAAGTCGATGTCTTTCTTAGCATACTTCTCGAAGATCCTTTGCATATCTTCCGAAGTAACATCATCTTTTTGAGGGCATGGTGCAACAATTACATCCCAACAAATATCCACTGCAGAATTCATGTCACATTTAGCAGACATTTCACCATCTTTCCCCTGAGAGATCCCCTTGATAACTAGAATTTTTGGTCCAAGCTGAAATGCTTTTCGGCCCATGATATGTTTACATTCGATTTCAGCTTCTTCCCCAGAATTAAGTTTTACTTTTTCTTTGGCCATAACAAAATTAACAAGACTATGTATTTAAATGTTTCTAAGAACTAGCAAATAAATCACCATCAATCGAAATATCCAAACCGATGTAATCGCAAGAAAGCTTCTTAGTCTCGTTATCATTATTCATATCCCTAGATCGAGTATTTGTTCGAGATGCAGCGATAGTGAAAACATGGTCATTGCTTGATCCTCTTGCAAGAGTCAAAACAATTGGAATATTAGATCTCTCATCTTCGTAACCGGTATCAATATTGTCATCCATTTCAGATTCAAAAGATCCAGTAAGTGAGAGGTTATGCCTAATTATTCGATTGATCACTCTTCGGCCATTTGCAGATTCAACTTCTATTCCTCGGCCATCTTCCGGAGCAACATTCCAGTCCACTGCAATTGTGAACGTATCAAGGATAGTTGCATTTCCATCATAAGTAACAGTCGCATCAAGTCCTCTGAAAACATCTCCAACATTTGTTGATGGAGCAAGCGCCTCTGTAGCCGTAGCCAATTTCTGTGCCTGATAATTAAGAGACATTTCAACTGAAGCATCTTTGTTCACAGTGATCTCTCCGCCAGTGATACACATTCCAGTCATCTCTTTTGTTTTTCCTGTGGTCGTGTTGACCTTCATCGAGTAAGATAAATCGTCGGATGTAACTGGAGCCGTGATAATTGTATAAGTTCCGTCACCATTGTCCGTAAAGTCACCGCATAAGGCCTTTAGAAGCACCGCCATTGAAGCTTTTGTGCATTTTGTGGTGATAGTACCACTTAAATTATAAAGATCATCATCAAGGTCGATAAGCGTATGTTCTGAATTCATTGAACTGATCTCTTCAACAGTATCATCTTCAGAAATTGTAATGTTTTGAACATGGCCAAAATCCAATGCAGTGAATGGTGCCGGCTTTGTTCCGTAGGTAGACTCTTCTGCAATGATGTACTTATTTCCTACGTTGCTTAAAACTTCGGTTGCCATAATTTATTGAGTTGGATTTTGTTTATATATTTATTTATTAATTGTTTGGATCTGAAATGTAGTGCATTTCGATGTAAACATTGAAGATCGTGTTTCGGTCTTTGTCGGTGTCGAATTCATCTCGTATCGGAAGGACATCCAAAAAACCCTGAGCCACCCAATAGTCATGATTCAATTGAATAAGGTTTGTAACTTGTTGCCCGATGAATCCGGCGAACTCCTCGTCAGTATAATCCACTGAACCTTCTCCCTCGTCGTAAGTGTAATGATGGCCCATCCCAGTTTTTATTTGGATCTGGATCTCATCAGAGTTTTCTGTGCTCGGATTCCCAATTGCAACGGGAAGTTTTAGTGATGGCTTATCCAATTTCAAAAGAAGAATTTTTGGAAATGGTGTGGCATCAAGATCGATCCTTCGATCATCATCATACACCCATGCAGAAGACCTATCATTTATTGGATCCACCAAATCAGCCTGAAGCTTTGCAGCAATCTTTGCCGTTGCAGTATGAATATTCATCCCATTAACCATAGTTGATTGAGTAAGAATCTTTTTATATATTTATTTGCTTGATCGACTTAACAGCCTTTATCAGAAGTCGCTCCAAGAGTGGAGTATCTTTCTCAATATCTTCAATGACATTGTTAGGTTTTGTTCCAGGGTGTTTAACTTCCTTGAAGAAAAAGAATCCATTTGATGTTGGAGATTGCGGAGAGATCGGAGCCTTGGGCCAATTGAATTTGAGTGCTTTACGGTTCTTAGGCCGGATGATATGAGGTTTTGTTCCCTGCAAATAATATCTCAGTATTTCATCATTGGAACCAATAATCCAGTCTGCACCTTCTTTTGAAATTGCAATCTTATTTCTAAATCTTTTTGGGAGCCTTAGAATTATCTCCCTCTGAAGTTGGAATGCAAACCTTGTAAGAATGATATCCATAATCTTGTTTAAAGATTTCTGATCTAACGTGAGGAATCCTTCAACCACGATATTTTCCAGTGCCAAACTTTCCACGAAGAACTTTCAAGAATCTTGTTCTCTTGTCAATCCATTCAGCATAAATCGGATCAATAGTCTGATTCTTGAACGGATTGAGACGAGTTCTAAAATTAACGATCGTATAGGCCCGCTCCAAAAGTTTATAATTTGGGGGGACGGAGTACACTTCAACACAATCCCCCGTGGTTAGATCATCAACTTCAACACCACTGTTATTCCTAACTAAACGATATTCTGAATCATCCAATTCAACAAATTGTGTGGCCCCTGCAGATAAAACTCTCACTGAAGTTATCTTCGTCATATTGAAATAAGTGAAGAAGGTATTGTTCCCACGATTGTTTGCCACAAAAGAATCGAATTCAATGGACCTTTTCAAGTCAGAAACCATCTCCTCATTTGCATCATTGATATAGATTTGAATATCTTGATCCTCAAGGGTCTGATTCTCGGTTTCTAAAAGAAGCAGCTTCTTAATCTCTTCAATAGTGTTGTGTGCCATAAGAAAATTAACTGAATCTTGTTTATATATTTAATCAACTAACTAGCGATTTCTAAAAATCCGGCCTGGACATTATAATCGATAGTCTTCCGATGTTCCTCATCGTCAGGGATCGTTCTTGTTTGTCCTGGAACAAACCATAACACCGGGCCATTAATCTCAAGCTTCCCAAGATTTACCTTCTTTAGGGCCCTTACTTTGATGAACTTCCCCTTGATTATTGGCCCTGTTTTTATAACCATGTCTGGAACTTTTTGAACTTCACTAAGGATCTTTTTCTTATTTGCCCTGGCTTGGGTGATCATGTGATTGAAGATCTCTTCATAATATTTGAGCATGATCGGCCAAGAGTGTTCATTTGCGAATACTCGTGCTGCAGCCCCATACTCCATCCTATTTCTTGGATCCTTAAAATATTCAAGTGCATCATAGATTTCGGCCGCATTTCTTTTTGCCCAGAAGATCTCCATATTTTGACAGACATCACTATGCCATCCGATCTCTGGAGTGATCACTGGAATTCCACTTGCCATTGCTTCGTTGATTGTGTTTGAACAACCTTCGGAATTTGAGGGTAAAAGAAGAACGTCAATCTTTTGATAGAAGTCTGGCATCTCTTCGAATGGAACTTGAGTGCCTGCAGTGTTTGAAGCGATCATTGTTTTTAATCCGGCCATGTCTGAGCAGTAGTCCACATAATTAATTCCCTTCAATTGCTTTTCAGATTCTTCCTTGGATCGGCCAACAAATCCAACAATGTAATCTTCACGATCGTGATGTTTCTTTTGTTTGAACTTCTTTGTGTTGACTCCGTTTGGTAAGACGAAACATTTCTGGCCACTTTTTGATTTCTTGATGAAATGATCTACAAGAGATTTTGCTTCGTTGTTTTGAACGATCACTCCGGCCTCACCTTTTCCATCAGCCATTTGCCGGTAAAATCTTGAGAAGAGAGAATCTCCCCCAGTTGTGATTGTTGAGAAACTTATGGCCCTTAAATCTGGCCTGATCTCTAAAAGCTTTTTGTGTCTGTAGGATCCACATCTCCCCCAAACTAGATCCCCCTTCCAGGCAAGCAGCTCGTTTCTCTGATGAGATACATTGTAAATAACTGTAACATCAAAATTGGATATCTTCATTACTTCTTTTACAGTTGTCGCATAACACCAATCACTATCGTCGACGTGGATTAAGATTTTCCGATTAGATATCCTTCCCATAAACTCCAGGTACTTATCACTATATCCTGGATGCCTTGATTCAAGATCCTCAATGAATTTGTCATGAGTGAAATTAACATCATCCATATTCAAAGTTCCGGCACCAGTCCGGCCACGATCGCTCCAGGATGCAGCCTCTTGATCATAATAGAAGTTTGACCATCTGCCGAATTCGATTGGATGCTTTTTTCCCTGCAGCTTACAAAGTGCAAGTTGATCAGAGTACCAATCTTTATCATGTTCGCCACATAACTTTTCGTATCGGGTTGCCTCTTCAGCAGAATTGATTCCGAAGATCTCACAAGCATAAACAGATTTTCCTTCAGCCTTTCCATAGTCTCGCCGCATCAAGAGAACGTCCCCCCGAGTGAATTTGTCAGTGATCTCGGAAACGTCACTTCGAATAAGCGCAGTCACATCGATCCACAAAACAGGTTCTTTGAATTTCTTGAATGCTTGATTGACAAATTTCCCTTTCAGATAAGTGACCTTGAAACATTTTCCTTCAGGATTATTCTTGCCCCTGGCCTCTGCCTCAACTCGATGAGATTTGAAAAGTATGTTTGGGAATTGTTGTTTTAAGAATTGTGCTTTTTTGGAAGGTAAGTTTATGAGATTAACTAAGATTTTCTCGACGGTGTTTCCTTCGAGTCCACAAATGAAGTGGTGCAACCAATCAAGATATCCTTCAGTTGCCATTGTTACGATTACCATTTTATGAATATTGGACCCGGAGGTTTTACCCTCCAACTTATCACGTGATTGCAAACTCCTGACCGAATCGGAATTTCTTCTTATCGGAGTGAAAGCTTAGGCCCCATTATTGTGTTGCGCACAAACCACACCCTGCAAGGAATGACCCAACCTTACCCGAGATGCCAGTGTCCGTCGGGACCTTAGAGCATTGTCCTTGATGGTTAGTTTTTAGCCGACCCCAAAGAGTTACTTAGGCGAGGGGCTTTTGAATTCCCGATTCCGCAACATGAGATTCTATGTAATACTACATATATAAAACTTTCTAAGAAAAAGAGTTTGTGGGGACCCGAAGGCCCCCGAATAAAAATAAAAAAATAATCTACTTAAGATCAACTAGAGACTGTTTCCACAAGTCTGAAAACGGCTTCAGGCTGAATTACTTCAACACCATAAAGCTTCAAACCAATCACTTCCCAGTTTACTGTTGCGGATTTTCGTCCGTCTAGCATCTGGATAGCGCTGCCTTCAATCAAGTATTTACACCGATTAGTATCGACGATATACATGTTGTTAGCAGAAGCTTGAGTTGTCAAAACTACCTTCAAGCCCAAGAAGTCTTGGATTCGAGGGAATAATGATCCTTCGTTAACAGAATTATAACCTAGAGCTGCGATCACATTTGAGTCCTTCAAGAAGTTCCCCCATGTAAAAGAGTTAGTAACAATAGCGTCAGGTAAAGCGTTCAATCCAATGTGAGCCATAACTCCAGTGATCAGATCACTATAAGTCATTGTGGAAGCCAACAGAGTATAATTGCTGTTAGCATTTGAGTCGGGACTAGCCGTTTCAATTGCTGCAACAATGTCTGTGTCCACTTTTCGAGCAAGAGCATCTCCAATCTCAAACATCTGATCCTGAACTATGTCGATAATACCTTGCTGAATTAACTGTAAGGTAATAACTTCATAAGAGAAGATCCATGCCAATGTGATTGTAGCACTTCCATAATCATCGTTAGATGGGTCTGGGAGTTCTCCGGAGTCCGGAAGAGCTGCTGCAGTCTTAAGCGCACTAATTGGAATCTTAACAGTCTCAACACCACTTGGGTTCACTGAAATAGTCCGGATGATTTCATTCATAACCAACTTAGGTCTGAATGCTCTCTCCACAATATTTCGAACAATAGTTGTGTACAAAGCGCCATTGTTAGGGAAAGTCATATCCTCAGTACTCATTCCTTCGAAATCTTCACAGCTTGGCATTTCCATACCTAAAGCATTTTTGAAGAATTCTGTCCCACGCTTCTCGTGAGCATTAGATAAGAACGCATCCTCTTTCGCTAAATTCACATAGCTCTCAAGGATCTTTTTACCAAGCTTTTCAACAGTGTTTGTTTCAACCTCCATTGGAATTGCCTTGTTCTCTCTATCAGAGATTCGGATTTCTTTGCCTAAAAATTCTAATTTTTGCATTTTTTTTGTCCCCCTTACAGTACGTTAGGTTTATCAATATTGTCGGATTTTCTTTCGATTCGCCGAAATATCAACGATGTCTTTGCCTTCAGATTCATCTCCTTCCAGAGATTTCTTCTTGTTAGCAATTGACTCTTTTGTTGGGCATGGCTTCCCATGCTTAGAAGTAAATGTCTCCTCCTTGTTGGGTTCTAGTTCTTCACCCTCTTCGGATTCATCAGGAGTATCAACATCTTCCGCACCCTCTTCTTCATTCAAAGTATCAATTTTTGACTCTGCAATTGCAAGCCTGTTTTCAAATTCATCATTCTTGGATTCAAGCTCAGAAACTTTGTTCTCAAGTTCAGTGATCCTTTCTTCAGGAGTCGCTTCTTCGTCTGCTTGCTCTTCACCTTCTGAATCAGCTTCTTCCTTTTTCCCGATTAGTGCTTCTTTGCCCTCTTCGTCAGTCTCTTCGGCCTCGGCTTCCTCAGTACCTTCTTCAGAACCTTCGTCCCCGTCAGCGGATTCGTCTTTGTCTTTTTCATCATCATCATCATCATCATCAGCTTCGTCTTCTTTATCGTCATCTTTGGCTTCTTCGGACCCCTCTCCTTCTGGAGATTCTTCTTCAGAATCTTCTTTCTTCCCAACAGCATCAAGTGCGGCCTTTTCTTTCAAACTTTGAAGAACCTTCTTATCTCCAAGTGCATTTGCCAAAAACATTGCGCTTTCAAGTCCTTCTTTTTCAGCGCTTGTGTTAGAAAACCCTGGAACAGTTACAGCGCTTAATTCAACATACTCTTTCACATCACATTCGTAAATATTATCTTCCTCATTGAACTGAACATTTTCAACCATACATCCAACAGAAACAAACTTGATATCTCCTCGCTCAACTTTTCGGATGTACTCTTTTTCTTCAGGATCCACATCAGCTGAGTAGGTCAAATGAGAATCAGTTAATCCGGATTTTGTCACATGGCCAAGAGATCTTGCCGAATCATGATTAAACAAAAATGCAACACCTTGAAGAGACTTCGCAGCTTTCTTCACTGAATCAGGCCTATACCTCACACCGTTTCGAGAATCTTCATTAAGCGGCTGCGCATTTCCAGAAATCATAATGGTTGCTTCCTTACCTTCGCCCTTCTTTTCAAACTGCATTTCTTCAGTATGGAATAATGTAATTGGTTCAGCCATAATTCTTTTAGGAAAACATCTATTTATATATTTAATTAAAGCCGCTTGTAGAAAATCCGAACACCTTTCTTCTTCCACTTAACTTTTCCGTGAGATCTTAATCGTCGGAGGGCCTTATTCATATTGATCTCTGAACCATCCCCCCACTTTTCATTGAAGATTCTTTTGACAGCCATCCCGTCGGTAAACTTGTCTAGGGTGTCAATGATCTCAAGCATATCATCATAATACATTTTATCTGATCACCACTGTACATCTACAATTGGGATGAGAATTTAGAACTGGAAGAGGATTGTTCGGGGTCCCGGCATATTGTACTTGATAGATTTTCTCACGACCCTTTGGGCCCTGGTTGTGTCTGCAGATCTTTGAGACTTTTGAATCGTTTGAGGTGATGTAATTGTATTCTTCGATCTCTGCTTCTTTCATGGTTTGGACTTGACCGAGAACGTGCGACTTGACAACTTCAGTCCTGGAGATTCGCATGGCCCTTTTGCTTGAGATTGATCTAATCGAACTATGGATCTGTTGAGAAATCTTCTGAGGGTCTTGGCCCTTTTCTAATCCATCAGCAATGATTTGATTTACTTTTTTTGATTGTGCCTGGGAAACACCTTCATAATAATCTAGTTGTTGATCGATCAGGATATCTATTGCTGCAGTGTCTTCGATCTCATCGAACTTGACAACTCCCCCCTCCTTGTCGAGAATTCGTTTGGATCCTTTCTGAAAACTATCAAGCAAGAGTTCCCTGGCAGTCTCAAATAATTGGACAATTCTCTTATTGATCGCTGCAAAATAATCATAAACAATTTCATTGAAACTTTCCTGCTGGATGAATGGCAGGTTTTCAGACAAGAGACTCTCAATCAAAGAAGGATCATAAAACGTATTAAATATTTCCTTACGATATTTCTTCTCTGCAGTTTTCACGCCATAATACTTTTTCTTATCAATCAGTCGCCGGGCTTTCTTCGTCGCCATTTTCAGGAATCTTCCCTCGTTGATACACTTCTTTTTTCCCATTGAATTCTAGTTCGTCCGTATGATATTCCATGATTAATTTTCAACCTTGTTCTTTTCTTTAGCCTTCTTCTCACCCAATAATTTTGAAACCTTCTCGAGAGTCTCTTCAGAAGATTCACCTGCGCCTGTTTCCCACTTGTAAGCTTCACCGAAATCATCATCTTTTGGATAACCTAACTCGACACGATATTCATCAAGCTTGATTGTCCCATCGTTCCATTCTTTTTGAAGCCTGTTAATTCTATCAACCATAAGCTCAACATCATATCTTCCCCACTTCCATTTGTATCTCGCCTTTGGAACTGTGATATTATCGCCGATTGCTTTTAGACTTGCATTCATTCCCTCGTGAACCGATTCATTCAATGTTCCAGTGAAATAATTTCTAATGGAGGAAATAGCCAAATAGAATAATTGTGCTTGCTCTTGAGAAGTTGATCTGTTGACAAGCTCCCCGTGAATAATAAACTCCGGACTCAAAACCGAGCTCACTTTTCTCTTGAAGTAATCCAAATATTTTGATAGGTCAAGTGCTTGGCCCCCATCAGTAAGATTCAATGCGCTGAACTTTCGACCAACAACAGGACTCTCATAATCTTGAAGACTTTCCAATAATTTCTTAACCTTATCAACTGCAGGATCATCCATGATGTCTTCTTCGTCGGTTACTTCGGGCATGATCATCTTAATTGGAACTGCCTTGTATCTGGAGATAACTGCAATTGCTCGCTCCATAGATAATAAAATATCCACATCATTAAGAGTTGCAGCAATTGGCGATCTTCCGTAAATCCCCCAGATGTTCCTCATGAATCTGAAGTGAATAATTTCGTCCGGAGAATATTCAATTCCATTAAAGCTTTCAACACCCCATGCAGTTTGAACAGAATATTGTTTTAGCTTAAGTTTCTTTGCTTGGGCGACGGTGAAGTACATCCTTTCGATATATCTTATCGGCTGCTGAGTCTTCCAATCGAATTCAATATAAATATCTTCAGAGTTTTCAATGTTGACATATTTGAAGGATCCCTTGTTGCCCTTGATCTTTCTTAAATAACCATCACCAGTTGCGACTGCTTGAGTAATTGCTTCACGAGCCTCTGGCCTGTATTGAGAAAAGTGCAACCATTTATCTCCGTAATCTTCAAGGACTTCATTTGGAGATTCGATTCCAGGGCAATCTCCCATGAGAACATTCACCAAATAATTCACACTGGTTTGGATAAAAGTATTGTCATCAAAGGCCTTCTTACATTTGGCTTTCTCCTCGTGGATTGTTAATGTTCGAGAAGTAAAAATGTCTTTTGCGTATTTGTAAGAAAGTCCGAAATATTCGAATCCAGAGATAAGTGCATCGAGTTGAGTTTGAACATCACCAACCGCTTCAATCAATTGGGGTTTTGTTTTTGCCTGCAGTTTCTTCAATTCCTGTTTAGCACCAATTTTTACCTTCTTCTTCACCATAAGCTTTTTAAGTTTTTCGTGTTTTATATATTTATTCTTCCGGGCCCCTGCCAACAATTCCAGTTCCAACCGTTTTGACCTTTCGAGATTTCTTCTCCAGGCCATATCTCATCGCATCCATCAGATGATCGTTTAAATCGATTGGAGTATCAAGCACGTGCTCTTGAGAGTCTGTCTTCCATTTGTATGATCTTAATTCTTTAGCCAAGTTGACAGAGTCTTTTGTTACAAATAAGGAATTCTGTTTGATGAAGTTTATTCCTCTGAGAATAGATCCCTTCCCTTTCTTTGTCTTGTGTATGTTGAACCCGGCCTGTTTGATATCTCTGATTATTTCGGGTCGGGCTGAATCTGCAATGATAGTTGAGTCCCTTTTAAGAGCTCCAGATTCAACTAATGCCTCCAACTTCATAACAATGTTCTCTGAAGTTAATTCTGTTTGATAGAGAAGCTCCTGAACCATTATTCCCCCTTTAGGATGATATCTGATTCTTACGAGTGTTGTTGGATCGTTAAAACCAAAGTCCATGCCATACAATTCTTCTCCTTCGAACTCTTCAATCTTAATATCCCTTCCACCCCGATTCACAGCATATTTCCAATGAGGATAAATAGTTGATTTGGGTGCACCCCTTTCTCCGAGTCCATAGATCCTCCACATATTCAAATCTCTCTCCTTGAATTTTAGGATCTTTCTGATGATTTCTTTTTCAAGGAATGGATTATCTTTGTAGGTTGACTTATGGAAAAAGTTATCCTTGTCATCAGCATACTCATCATAGAACCAGTGGAATGTTTCTGAAGGATTATAATCTGACCAAGATTCTTTTTTGGTTCGCATCATGATTTGCTCAACATCCATTTTCTTCATCGAAAGAACTTCATTGAAATAAGTCCTATCACGTCTTGGCCCACGAACCTTGTCTTCATTGTCTGATGAATAAAACCTCACCAAGTTGGATTTTATTCTATACTCATGATGGGATTTGTTGTGCATATTTTTTGAATAGATCCCGTGCTTTTTTAGAATATCTTCCCAGTCTTTCATTGCAGAGATCCTAAGCGCAGGCATCGTATCTCTCACTACATCAATTGTCTCATTTTCCCACTGGCTTAAACATCCAATTAGAATTCGATAAAGTATGGACCAAGTTTTTCCTGAAGATGAGCCTCCCTGCAATATCTTCGTGGGATTTTTTTCATCCATCAACATCCGAATATTCGGTGTAATAGGAATCTTCATTTAGGCCTCCTTCTTCACACAAATAATTCTCTGATATTTCTCGAAGTCTTTGATTACCTTAAGCCTTGTAAAAACTTCTGCACCCACTTTTGTCAATGCAGCGATTCCACCAGTTCCCTTTCGAACGTCCAGGATCAATGTTGCGCCAGGCTTCATGACTCTGATTGCTTCATTCAGATAAGTTTCAATAGGATAATGGAATCCCCAACTGATGAGGGATGTTACGAGATCCACAGACTCGTCGGCCAACAAAATCTCGTTATCATCTGTTGCGAATTGCGCAAGTGAATGAACTCCATTGGCCAATAATGTGTCCACTGACAAGTCTAGTGAATTATAAAATGCTCCCTCATCCTTGAAGCCATACCAAATATTATCTTCAGTCTGGGTTTTGTCGATCATGGTGATGTTGACGATTCCAGAATAAGCTTCTTGTAATAAAATATTTTGAATTCCGATTCCGGATCCAATATCTACCACATTTATCTGTTCATGATCATCAGTGAAATCCGGTAAGAAATCTTTGTAAGTATCAAAATCTCTTCGGAAGTCAGCTTCAATCTCTTCAGCAGTTACACCTTCTTTGAGCTGCGTTCTCTGCAGAAGAATAAACTTAATCGCTTCAGGAGTTAGTTTCAACATTTGAAAACCTCCATCTTGTAGAGCTCGTAAACAATCCTTGCTTCATGTAGTGCATCATCTGCTCCCCGGTGAGCTTCAGTATAATCTTCTTTGACTATGATGGCCCATGCCTCTTGAACGCTTGGCCATTTGAATCCGGCCTTGTTCACATTAGGAATCTTACAGACATCTGTTGCAAGGACCATTGGGCACTCAAGTTCTTTTACCTCAAGTTCTCTTGATCTTAGGAAGTCGAAATCAAATTTCTTGTTGTAAGCAGTTGCAGGATATTTATCCAGGATCAATTGAATTCTCTCTTTGTCAAGGGGTTTTGCTTTCATGCAATCAATAAATTTCAAATCAGAATTATTAAAGATCCAGGCATCGCCATGAGTCCCATCAAGTCCTTCCTCTTTCACAAGTTCATCATAAACAATCTTCGCTTCGCCAGTGTTTAGATCTAACTCCACAATTCCAACTTCAACAATCAGGCCGCCCCTTTGTAAAAAGTTAGTTGTTTCAATATCAACAATCAAGATCTTCTTCTCTTCCATTGGTTTTTCAGTAGCCTTGAATTTACTTAAATCTTCTGGTGAGTTGACCATCACGAGCTCAAGCTTCTGATCAGGCATAACTCCAACTTGCTCAACTTCTTGACGTTCAACATATCCCCTGGATCTTCCAAGTCTTTTAAGAATCAATTCAATCGCCCACTTCTTTCCTTCATCTGCTGCAGTGAATAATCTATTTTCGGCCACATCAATCACGTTCTCTCTCTCTTGATCGCAGAGGACTTTCATCTCCGGATTGTTTTGAAGGAACCTTGTGATGGTTGATCGCTCAACTTTTAGTGTTTCTGCAATCACTGCCTGGACTCCGAAAGATCCCTCTAGTGCTTTCTTGAATGTGTCTTCAGTTACTTTTGTCATGTTCTCTTTTTTGTTGCAATTGTTGCAATTTACTTCACGATTCTTGCAGAATAGTGGTTCGGGCACTTAGGGCCATAAACCTTATCAGGGCATTTCTCTCCCTTCATTTTGCAGTAGGGAATTATGTCACCGATCTTTCCTGGGATTGTCCAGTCAGAGATTATTAATTCTATTCCCATGAGATTATCCATCTTGATCGTTCGGGACTTCTTCTTTGTGTAGTTGTGTTTGCCGTTCATCCTTTAGACTCCGAGTATTTGTTAGTTAGAATCCACCTTAGCATCCTTCTTATTTTTATCTCGATCTTCTCACCACTGTTTATAACTTGGATGATTTGTGTGGGGAGTTTTCCTTTTGGTAGATCCCCTAAAATATATCTTTCAAGATCCCCAAGATTCTTACTTAGTATCGCTTCTTTTATCATTCTTCTTCCCTCAAATCAAATCCACACTTGGGACATTTGTGATCTTTGTTTAGTTTTCTTTTGTGGGCGCTTACGTTAGTCGTCTCAGTATTTTCGATTCTTTTTACAATTGTATCAATACGTTTCAATGAGAATCCAGTGTCTTTGAGGTTTCTTGATCCTTCGAGCTTTTTGAATTCTGTTTTTAGGATCTTTAGATCGTAACCAGTCTTTTGATTTGTTTCGTTTGCGGCCAGTCTGTAGGCGATCTTCTCTTGGTCAGTAAAATCAGTTATTTTGAGAACTTCGATTTCTTTTGTGCCGCTTGGATCAATCATGTAAAATGCTCTGAGTCGGCCGTGGCCTGATAGGACTTGGTTGTTTTCATCAACTTCGATCTTGGTTGTGTAGCCAAATGTGATCAATGAATTTGCGATATCTTTTACCTGGGCCTCAGTGTGGATCTTAGAATTATCTGGATAAGGTTTGATTTTGTTTAACTTGAGAGTTACTAATTTTCCGTTCTTTCGTTTGGTCATGGCTTTTCCGATCTCTTTTTCAACTTCAGGGGATTCGAGCTCACTCATTTTCCCCACTGCAGCAATTCACTGCATCCTCTTTATCTTTAAAATCATAATTGCAGATCGGACAAACGTATTTGTAAATGATCAGTTGATTCTTTTGGAGTGATCTTCTCACATCGATCCAGAAGCATTGAAAGATTTCTTTGAATGTCATGTTCCAGATTCTTGTTCGATAGGATCTTGCTTCACAGATGTTTCCTTCACCATCAATGTAATAAAGATATTTTGGCTTTCGTTCGATTGCGTTTGGGATTATTATCTTACTCATCTTTGTGCTCCCAGGAGATTATAAGAAATCCTTGGTAGTAAGTAACATCAGTTATTTCTCTGATGAAAAATATATTATCGTCTTCAGAATTAAAAACTTGTATCTTTCCAAATTCTCTTTTCTGCATCATATCAATTAATGAATCAAACCTTGCATCATGATATTCGATCTTTCGAAAAGTATTTGGTTTTAGTCCAGACTTTTCCTTGTAGTAGAAAAATGGATCTGATTTGAATTGAACAAGTGATCCGTAAGTCATTGGGTCCTCCGCTTGTAAGTTTCGCAAGTATCGTGATGGTTGAAATAGCATTTGTAGTAATCGCCACGCATCGGGCATTGTTCATAAGTTATTGGACAGGTCACTAGATCTTGATCTTTTGTTGGGATTTTTCCGTTTCCGATTTCAGTTTTTGCTTCGAGTGTTTTTGCCATGTTTTCTTCTTTCTTTGCGCACTTTCTTTCTTCTTTAGTAGATCTCGAATCGGACCTTGACCGTGCATCTAGTCTCTCTCTTTACCTTGTAGCGCTTCATTTCTACACTCTTGATCACTGCAACTTTCTCAAGATTTGTCAACCATGCGAGAGCTGCATAATCTACAGGCATTGATTCTGAATCCTCATAGAAGGTTTTTTGTTTCTTCATTTTGATTTCACCTTCTTCAACAACTTAACAAACTCTTCATCAGTTGGAACGTGAGACATATATCCTGAACGAGTCAATTGAATAATTGCTTTTGCAAGGAAGTCTTTTTCAGAATTCTTTGGAATGATCACAACTTCATCTCCTGGTTGGATCTTTGAATCTTGGGGGATTGTTACGAACTTGGATTTGTTTGCCTTGTTCTGTTTTACGGTCCTGATTAATTCTTCCATTAGAATTCAACCCTCTGAGGAATCTCTTTTAATAAATCGTTTAGGACTTGCACCTTAGAATTGGGATCTGCTTCTCCCTTGATAATATTTTTAATTAGATCTATGGATGCAAGAAGGACTTTGGAATTCTTACTAACAGACTTCATTTGTTCAGCCCATTGAAATGCTTGAGAATCTAATTCTCGGACCCGATTGTTTGCCGATCTTAATTCTCCCTGGGCCTTGCATCTTGCATCAATCTCCACCCTATTTGCTGACCTCGACGAATCAAGAATATTGTTCAATCTCTCAATTTCTTCCTCACACCTTTTTATTGTTTTTCTTGCCATCACTTCTTTTTGTTGAATTTATTCTCAAACGCTTGAACACCTTTCACGAGCGCATAAAATAATCCTGGGATTCCGCCAAAGATAAATAATGCAATGAACCATCCCCAACTGAAGGGTTTATTTTTTTTAGCATAATTTCGATATCCTAATCGATCCTCAAGAAATATCTCTTCGCCTTTTGGGATGTTTTCAGCAGCAGTTCCTACAACTCGGCCTGCCATTATTCTGCTGCAACCTCTTCAGGATTTGGGAGAGACCTTGCTTCTTTCGTTCCCTTCTTTCTTGAAGCGGCTTGATCGTCCAAAAGCTTGTCGATATTCTTTCCACGCTTATCGAAGAATTCTTTTACTGCAGATAATTTTTCCTTAATCTTATTCAATAATTCATCTTGCTGCTTCATGGCTTGCTCAACTCGAAGGACGCTTTTTTCTTCCTGGAGTAAAGTTTCTAATCGTTCAGGCCTGTTGGATTCGATCTCCATGTACTCCATCAATAAATCTTCAATCTCATTTGTGCTGACGGTGGTGATCTCGTATTTTCCATCAACAAAGTGCATCTCAGTTCTTGCGTTGTCAATGATTCCCTTCAATCGAGTCATGATTTCTTTGTCAGAATAAATTTCTCTGATCTTCCGGCAACGCTTTTCAACATTGATATTATGTTCTTTGAAGATCGCTTTTAAATTTTCAGATTTCTTGTCCTTGGATTCGATAGTTTGTTTCATCACCATCAGATTTACTTTGATTGATTCAATTCGATGAGGCCCTTCTTGGATCTTTTTGTCAGTCATCATTTTAGCCATTAAGTTTGCCCGGTAATTCTCGATAAGACTTGCTTCATCGTGAGTGACTGTTTCTTTGAAAGTTATTTTTTCTTTGTCCTGAGTGATCTCAATTTTATCTTCCATGCAGAACTATGTAATAATACGTATTTAAATGTTTCTAATAAATCGGTTGAGAAATCTTTTTCCAGATCCTTATCTTTTCGGCTACCTGGCAATTGCTTGAGAATTCTTTTTCTGTTGTGGGATTGATAATCAATTGAGATTTTAGATCGTCGATTCGCTTTTGGTTAGTAGGATATAAACAAACAAACCTTCCTTCACAATTGACTGGCTCTTTAATTTCTATTAAGGGTTTCATCGATAGCCTCGATTTTAACAATTGCAAATTCTTCTTTATCCTGTATCTTCTTCATTTGATGATCAAAGATAAATTTGTCTTCAAGGGTGAGTCTATCGAATACTGCATCGACTAAGAACTTCTCCCTATTTGCAATATCTTTTCTTTTGACTGATCCGTTTTTGCAATACCAGTCCTCATGAACTTCGATTGTGACCTTAAGATTTTTTCCAATCAGGCCTGTTGCTGCAAGTAATGGGTAAGCTCCAATTGCTTCTGCAATATCAACCTTAAGTTTTTTTGCTTCGGGCTTTAGATAAAATGCCCCCCATTTATTATGGCCGTGGAGATGATTAATTGTTGGAGTTTTGAATGGAATCTTAATTGTTAACATTTTCATTCTCCAATCTTTTATTTTTCTGATAATCTTTATGCCTGCATCGTTCGCAACAATATCTCGCACTTTTCATTTTCATCATCTTTCTCCTTCCGCAAGATTCACATGTTATCATTGGCATTTTTTATTTTCTAATCCCCACTATTTTTAATTTTAAGAACTCTTTTTCTGTTTCCGATAATTCCAACTTCTTTGCAATTTTTGAGGGGAATGTGAATCGATAATTTTTCTTTGCAATTGATTTTTTGATGCAAACTTCAAATGAATCAATTTCTTCCGGATTCAAGATTTCTTTATAGCCCTTGTCTTCAAGTTTCCCTTCAACACTGTTTGTCAATAAATCTAATTCTTTTTTTAGATCAACAATGTGTGCAATGAAATCTTCTTTTTCTAAGGTCCCTTCCAATTTCAGAAGAGTATCACATTTGAAGCTTGTAATTCTGGCAGAGATTTTCCTGCAGTCCTCCCTTACAGATTCCATTACTTTAATATCATCCTTGAATTTATGGAAGGTTCCAAGCTTTTTCTGAAATCCATTCCACTCGCCCTTCTCTAATTTCTCAACATAAATATTCACATGAGCCTGAATGATCCTACAATTTGCTCCCTTCAAACATCTCTGGTATAAATGTTCTCGATATTTTGGATCTCCAATCCTTGCAAGTTGTTCTGCTTGTTTGATTACTAATCTCCCCTTAGCTTCTACACCACTTTTATTGAAGATTATATTCCGAGACATTGATCTTGGAAGTCTGAGCAACATCAAATAAGTCACTGCATTGTTTTCGCTAATTCCTAGACTCTTGAGTATCTTCTCACATCTAAAAATATCATTCTCTTCAAAACCAGTGGTCTTTTTCTTTTGGTGTTCTGGATAATATCCTCGGCGTTTAAAATTCTTTAGCATATTGATCAAAGTATACATCCTCTCGGGATCATCCCGTGTTGATTTTATTTGAGAAAAAAGAAGTCTGATTGAGTTTGCTTTTTCCAGAGGGGTCAAGTCTTCCCGGATTAGATTTTCATGAACTAGATCAACCATTAAAGTATTATCCTTCTTTCTTGTTTTGATGAATGC
>DAOWES010000093.1 GCA_030638385.1 Candidatus Cloacimonadota bacterium
CGGTTTTTTTTCTGTAGGGCTGCGCCTATGTCTGTAGGTTTGCACCTACAGTTACTCATATTGAACCCCTCTGGGGTTTGGGGCGGAGGGGGTTTTTTTACCACGTAGTCCCTAAGACACGAAGTTACCTAAAAATTAATTTGTATCTGTCTAAATTACAATAACATATCTTCTTTGTGTTCTTAGTGTAAGCCATAGGCTTATAAACCTTCGGGCCTTTGTGGTTTTTCTTTTCCCATCTCGTCTCATTGAGGTGTTCTCTCACGCTGTTCTCATGAAATGTCAATGTTGGGTTGATGAAATGAGATCCTTCGTCTCCGCTCTGGATGACAATGCGATAGATCTCGTTTTGATCGAAATCGTTTTGCTGAAGCAAAGCCGATTCGTAAAAGCCGAATCTTAGGGGAAATGCGCATTGTCGCCTAACGTTTTCTAAATTTTCTTGACCATAAAAGCGAGTAGATATTTTTCATATAAATCAAAAAAAAGTATAACTAAATTATCGAGGAGTATATGGGAAAAAAAAATAGAGTAAAAGCTAATACGTTTAAAGAAGCAGAAGAGTTATATTCTCCAAGTATAATAGAAAAAATATTTGAAGGTAAATATAAGCATTTAATCTTATTAACAATAATGTTCGCAATTTTGGTGTCTTTACATTTTAATGTTGCTTTCAAAGGATATGTGCCACAAGCGAGCGATTCGATACAGTGGCGAACTTCGGCGCAACAATTGATGGAGTATAACAAAACCCACAAAGATCAGGCGTTATGGAATCCGGCTATTTTTGGAGGCATGCCAAGTTACCTTATTTCATTTGGCAGCAAATATCCATTTATCAATCAACTACAGCGAATAACAAACAAGGTTGTAAACTGGCGAGTATTTTTGATGTTTATGATGGGCTTGGGTGTGTATATTCTCATGATCCATCTAGGATTTGATGCGCTTACAGCATTTATCTCGGGAATAGCATTTGCGCTTTCAGCTCATTTTATCGGGTTAATTGAAATTGGTCATAACAGTAAATTTAAAGCGATCGTTTACATTCCGTGGATTTTCTGGAGTGTGCATTATTTATGGAAATCTCGCAATATTTTGAGTTTAGGATTAACTTCAGTTTTCATAATTGGGCAAATGCGTGAAAATCACCCTCAAATAACTTACTATACATTTATAATGTTGGGAATCTTTTGGATATTCAAATTAATAGAAGCTATCAGAAATAAGAGAATTGGAAAATTTGCCATCTTTAGTGGCATGCTTCTTTTGGCCGGAATCATTTCACTGCTGGCTGTGGCACAACCATATTTTTCTACTGCTGAATATGGCGAATACACTATTCGTGGTGGGGCAACCGGATTAAGCACAGGCTATGCGACCAGTTGGTCATTTCATCCGGCCGAGATTCTTAGCTTTTTCAATGCCGGATTTTTTGGTGGCGTTAGTCCTCTGTATTGGGGGTGGATGCCGTTTACGCAAACAAATATGTACATGGGCGTGATCATTTTCTTATTAGCGATTTTCGCCGCAATATATTCAAAAAATAATTTAGTGAAAATCTTGATGACTGTTTCTATTGTTACCTTATTGCTCTCTTTTGGAAGACATTTCAGTTTACTCTCAAATTTGATGCTTTCTCATTTTCCATTTTACAATAAATTCCGTGTTCCGGCTATGATCTTGGTTTTATTGCAGTTTTCGGTTGTTGTTATGGCAGGTTTTGGATTAAGAAGCTTGATTTCCAAAGCGAAAGAAAATTCCGAGCAGCTTTTTAAGAATAGTAAGAAAGCTTTCATCGTAGTAATTGTTTTGTTCATTTTTCTGATGATCTCCGGTGGTATCTTTAATGAATATGGTTTGATGAAGAAAGGTGACACTGCCAAATACAATGCTCAGCAAATTGCTCAGTTAAAAGATTTAAGAATGGATCAAATAGTTAGGGATGGGATCCAGTCTTTTATTGTGGTTTCTGTGGCACTACTTTTGGTGATGCTTTTGGCAAAGAAAAAATTGGATAAATCTACATTTCTATTGCTTATCTCGGTCGTCATTATTTTCGATTTGGCAATAATTAATAAACGCTTTTTGCAAAATATCACTCACGAATCTAATATCAATTCCACCTATAAAAAAACAGATGCCGATAGCTATTTATTAAAAGATTCGGAAGTTTTTCGCATCTATCCGCTGGCCGGTGAATTTGGCCAAAATCGTTGGTGCTATTATCATCAAACATTGGGTGGGTATCATGGCGCAAAATTACAAAGATATCAGGAAATCATTGAGCATTGTATGAATGCCGAATTACAAGATCGGATTCCGATAAATTGGAATATTATTAATATGCTTAATGCCAAATATGTAATTTTCAATCAAAATATCCCCTTAGAGAATCTTGAGTTTGCTCATTATGATCGGAAAGAAAAACTTACTATTTTCAAAAACAAAACTTATCTTCCTCGCGCTTGGTTTGTAGATGAACTAGAAGTTATAGCACCCAAAGAGGAGATCTGGAAAAGATTGAATCAGATTAGTTTTAACCCGGCTAACCAAGCAATCGTGGAAAAAGAAATATCGGCTATTGCTTCACCCAAAAGTAGCTCCGTAGAATTAGTGGAATTTGAATTACATAATTTGAAATTTGAAGTGGAGACAGATACAACTTCTTTCTTGGTAATATCAGAAACTTATTACCCGGCAGGTTGGGAAGCATTTATCGATGGAGAAAAGACAGAGATCTTTGCAACAAATTATATTTTACGCGGTATTAAAGTTCCAAGTGGGAAACACACTGTTGAGATGAAATTTGCTCCGAAATCTTACCCTTTAAGTTTAATTTTAAGCTTAATCGGATTATCTTTGTCAGCGCTTTTAGTAATAGCTGGCGCACTATTGTATTATCAAAAAAATTATCAAGGAAAAATCGAATATGTCATTAAAAAATAAACTTTATGTGGTTGCGACACCAATCGGCAATCCCGAAGATATCACATTGCGTGCTTTGCGCATTTTAAAAGAAGTAGATTTTGTTATTTGTGAAGAACGAAAGATGGGCAGTAAATTATTAAAAAGTTACGATATAAAGAAGCCATTGGAGTTACTAAACGAACACACCGAAGAGGAACAAACACCTCACATAATGGAACGTTTACTATTGAAAGGAGAATCTGCTGCTCTCATCAGTGATGCCGGAGCACCTTTATTTGCAGATCCGGGAAATAATTTGGTTTGGCGATGTCATCAGTCCGGGATCACAGTTGAGCCCATTCCCGGAGCATCATCTTTGATGACAGCTTTGATGGGAAGTGGGATCGAAATGGATCAGTTTTTGTATTATGGCTTTTTGCCAGCCAATAAAGACGAAAGAAAACGCGCTTTGCAGAAGCTTCCTTCCCACTACGACATCGTTTTCCTGGAAGCTCCTTACCGCTTAAAACAGCTCTTGCAAGCCTTAAAAACAAATATTGGGCCAAGCAGACAGGCAATTATTGCCTATAAATTAACAATGCCACAAGAGAAGTTTTTCTGGGGAAGTATCAAAGAATTGATGGTTATGACTTCAGAACTTCCTAAAGGCGAATTTGTTTTTATCCTAAAAAGAATACCATCTCGATCAGGTTTTAAACGTAGATAAGGAAATGCTATGCTCTGCACGCAAAATAGAAAAGATAAATGGCTGTTTATTATAAATTTCACCGCCGGTAGAGGGCGCGCCGGTAAGAAGATAAATGAGTTAATTTTATATTTGAATAAATATGGTTTTGACTATGACATTGAGGTTAGCAAGTATGCCAAGCACGCTATCGAATTAGCAAGAAGAGCTGTAGAAGAAGGTTATGAAAAAATTATCGCTGTGGGCGGAGATGGTACAGCCAATGAAGTGATTAATGGCATTATGCAAAGTGGCAAAGCGGGCAACGTTACTTTTGGGATTATTCCGGAAGGTGCCGGAAATGATTTTGCCAGAGTATTTACGCTTAGTCGCAAGATGAAGAAAGCTGTGCAAAGATTAAAATGCAATAAGGTTATTAATATTGATATTGGCAAAGTCGAAGACTATTATTTTTTAAATTCTTTAGGAATGGGCTTTGATGCTGTTGTGGCAGAATATGCTAGCAAATTTAAAAAGATAAATGGCTTTGCCCGCTATTTTTTGGCAATCCTAAAAGCATTGATACGTTTTACAAATTACAAGGCGAAAATAATTATCGATGGTGAAGAAAAAGAGATAGATTTTACCCTTTTTAGTGTGGGCAACGGACAGTATTGCGGAGGCGGTATCATGCTTACGCCAAATGCCAAAGTTGATGATGGATTGTTGGATATTGGAATTGTTTCCGGGCTAACCAGAAGAAGATTGTTAAAAATATTACCCGAAGCATTGCAAGGCAAGCATCTGCATAATGAAGAGGTAGAGATGATGTCAGCAGAAAAATTTCAAATTATCTCAGATGAAAAGCTACCACTCTATTTTGATGGTGAAATCCCCATTCTCAAAGATTGTAGAAATATTACGATCGAGATTCTGAAGAGTAGGATTCGCTTTTTGGCGTAGAAAGTGGGAAATGATTTCTGCATAATAGCCTGATTTTGTCATGGTGAGCGGAGACGAACCATAATTAGGAACAAGTATTTTTTATCTTAAAAAATTACCTCTATTCTTTGCCCCTCGTCTCCAATAGAGGTTCCAGGTGAGCTGTCACAGTTTATTTTTGACCTCATCCCGGCCTTCTCCTGCAAGGAGAAGGAGAAAATGGAAAACGATTTGAAGTGTATTGCCAATTAGCAATTAGTAGATTGGCAGTTTAACAACGAGTGTCAGGTCATGACTGGTTTTTGTCTTTTTTATTCTTCCTGCTATTCTCATGCTCCTTCGCCCGTAAAACGGGAGAAGGACAG
>DAOWES010000228.1 GCA_030638385.1 Candidatus Cloacimonadota bacterium
ACAATACTAGATTCTCATAAATAATTCATATATAATTGAAGGCATTAATGTAAAAAATATTATTTATAAACATACTGATATTGCTGTCTATTTCACTTTTTGCCAAGCCCATCACTCTCATTGAAGCTCAAAAAGCTGCAAACAACTTTGTCAATCATAAGTCAAAGAAGTTTACAGTTGATACAATTTATTCTTATAATAATGGTCGTCATGCCAATGTTTATGTAATTAATCTAAAACCAACAGGATTTGTGGTAATGACCGACGATGATCTGGTTAGTCCCATATTGGCTTATTCTTTTACAAATGATCTTGATAGTAACAGATTAGAAGAAAATCCATTTTATGATATATTTGCAACCGATGCAGCCAATAGATTGGAATATTTTTCTGCTAATTCGGAAAGAGCTACCGTAAATCAGCTAAAATGGCAACAACTTGTAAATAATCAAATTGAGACAACAAGACTATTTCAGCAATGGCCGAAAGCAGGCACAACTCCCACAGATGGCTGGATAGAAGCAACCTGGAATCAATCCGGCGTATTAAATAATATGTGCCCGCTAGACAATTCTAATGAACGTTCTGTTGTAGGTTGTGTTGCCACCGCAATGGGCATGATTATAGATTTTCATCAATTTTCCGGCAATCCGTTATTTAACAAATCAGACAGCTATACTTCATATAGTGAAAACATTAATGTCGATACGGACGCAGACGAAAGAGATTTCCCTACTTTTGAAGAATTAAACGTATACTTAAAAAGTGTAAGTGAGCATTATGCCAATAACATTCCGCTTACCCCACAAGATCTTGCAGCACTAAATTTTGCCTGCGGAATTTCTGTTGAGATGAACTATTCTTCCGAAGGTTCCGGCGCACACACCCTTAGGGTAGCAGACGCTTTACTAAATAAATTCGATTTTGATTCTGCAGAGGCAATCAAAAATAATGATGCCACTTTTTATGATAGGCTACGTGAGAATATGCAAAGCATGAAACCTGCCGAGATCTCAATTTATACTGAAGGATGGGAGAATGGACATGCCATTATCGTAGATGGCTATAACACCGATGAATATTATCACTTAAATTTTGGCTGGGGTACATCCAACAACACCTGCTGGTATTTGCTTCCTGCCGGAATGCCTGACAATTATTCAATCATTGGCAATGCTGTCGTAAATATCGAAGCCGGTGCAATTCCGGTACAAGTTACAGGTAATGTAAATATTAATGGTGCTAGCGCAGAAGGTACTAAAATTACATTAGCAGGAAATAAAACTTTTGAGTTTGAGATAGATAATGCTGATGGTGATTTTGAATTTGACTTAATTCTCTCCGGCACATATTCAGTAACAGCTATCAAAGACAATGGTGCTTATTATAAGTATATTGAAAATATCACAATTGACGAAAACAACAACACACTTCAACTTAATCTTGATGATTTCAGAGCCTTCACCGGCACAATATCAGCTCCGGTAAATGCCGAAAATTGTGTGATTTCATTCTATAAAGATAACAAATTAATCAATTCTACTTTAGCTGATGAATATGGTAACTACTTAATGCCAAACATTATTCCGGGAACTTATAAAATTAATTCCAATTTAGCAGGTAATTATTTTGCCAGCTCTACCTATTCTGTAGATGCAAAAAATCAAACTCTGGATATAGAGCTAGTGGAATATGCCGGTAACATTGCTACATCATTTGCTTCCTATCCGAAAAACACCTGGGATCTAGTTCCAAATTACACACTATCCTGCGGTGTGAAAATTTCTACCGAATTGGATAATGTAGCTGTTGATGATATAATTGCCAAAGTAAGATTTTTGGTTCCAATAGAACAAACTGAAGGTGAAATATTTGCTCAATTATGGCAAAATGAAACGCTAATTTCAGAAGTAGAAGTAACAGAATTTAGCAAAAATAATTGGATAGAGATTAATTTCGATAAATTCATTCAAGTTAAAGCTGAATATGATTATTTTGTTGGTTACAAAATTAATACAACTACCGGAGAAATGGCATTCCAAGATGCCGGTCCACAGCAAAAAGGTTATGGTGCTTTCACTCGCACTTCCGGTTGGCGTGAAAACCATAATGCCACCAACTTCTGTATCGAGCCAATTATTATCTCAAATAATTACGCTGAAATTGATGGCAATATAACTTGGTTAAACATTGAGGATCTTCATGCAAACACAATCATCAAAGCCGGCAATATAGCTGTTCGCCCCGATGAAAAGGGCCACTACCAGTTACAGCTTCCAGCAGGAGATCATACTATTATCGCAAAAACCGCCGGGGCAACTTCTTCTCCAATTGCTGTCTCAGTGCAAAATGGTGAAATTATTCAGAATATAAATCTCATATTAGCTGCGAATTTAAATTCTGAAGAAGATATATCAATTACTCCCAATAAACTTAATGCTAATTATCCAAATCCATTCAATCCTGAAACAACAATTTCTTTCTCAACCAAAGAAACAGGAAAAGTTAAAATTGATGTTTTCAACAGCAAAGGCCAAAAAGTTAAAACTCTTCTAAACAAAAATATTCTAGCCGGAGAACACCAAGTTATTTGGAATGGGAGAAACAATCAAAATTCCGAAGTTACCAGCGGTGTATATTTCTATCGAATGCAAACGGCAAATTTCATCACCTCTAAGAAAATGATCCTCCTTAAGTAATTTAAATTCTAGGAGATGCGTGATTAGGCTCTGCAAGCCACCCCATAAGTTTTTTTTCATATTAAGAACAGTTAATTAGATATTTTTATTTGACAAAAGTTCTTTCAATTTCTATTCACGGCGAGTGGGAGGGTAAATATGAGTAAAAATATCTTAAATGTGAAATTTTCGGAAAAGGAATTATGTTCAATAATTAACAATAATATTCCGGGAGTTATCAGTATATATAATGTACATCCTAATAAAAATGCTGAATTGATCTATCTAGGTCCCGGATTGGAAAAAATTATCGGAGAAATAAATGCAAATAAAATTTCATCCAATCCGCATACATATTATGAATATATTCACAAAGATGACAAAAAAGAGTTGAAACAAGCTTGCCTAAAAGCATATTCTTCTAACACTCAACTCGACCATACTTACCGTCTTAAAACTGATGAAGATAAATATGCTTGGATTCGTACACGCTTCAATATTCGCAAATTAGATTCCGGTATTTTTCGCTGGGAAGGAATTATCTTTGATGTTACCAAGCAAAAAGAAAACGAGCAGAAATTAAGAACAAGTAAAGAACATTTAAATGACCTGATTGAAAATGCAAATGATATCATCTGGGAAGCAGATACGAGGGGAAAATATAGATACTTAAATAATATGTTTAATAAAATTTTGAATTTTGAAACAAGTGAATTAATTAACCAATATTCCGGTAAACTGATTCATGAAGAAGATCGTCCAAAATCTGTAGCAATGTTCAGAAGAAGCCTGAAAGGTGAACGAGTTAGCTATGAAATTAGATGTTTAACAAAAGAAAAAAAGATAAAACATTTTTGGATTAAACTTCGCCCATTATATAAAAATGGCAAAGTTGTTGCAATTAACGGAGTGAGTAGAGACATAACAGAGCGCATTAAAGCCGAACAAATTAGAGCTTTAAGCTTTCGAATTACCGAAAAAGTTAATGAAACAAATGACTTATTTGAATTTGCCAAAGTTGTTCAAAAAGAACTTAGTGAAATAATGAGCACCAAAAACTTCTTCCTTGCCATCTACAACAAAGAGCTCGATCGCTATACTTTCCCATATCATTGCGATGAAAAAGATACGCTTCTTCGCCATAACTTATATTCACTTAAAAACACATTAACAGATTATGTTAGATCTCATGCTCTGCCATTATTATTTAGCAAAAAGAACGAAAAAGAATTAAATAAAAAGCAGGTAATTCAATTAATGGGAAATAATTCAATTATTTGGATTGGCGCACCAATTATGGATGAAAAGCATAAAGAGGCAATTGGTGTAATTGCACTACAAAGTTACGATAACGAGAATGAATATACTCAAAAAGATTTGGAAACTTTAGAATTTGTAGCTCTCAACATAGATTCACTCATCATTAAAAAAATGTGGGAAATTCGCCAACGCAGCACTAATAAACAGCTTAGTTTAATTACCAAGATATTACGTCATGACCTTACAAATGATTTAGTTGTAATCAAAACTGCCTTAAAATTATATAACTCATCAAAAGATGAGGAATTTATAAAAGAAGCGAAAATAAAAGCAGATAGTGGCTTAGAACTAATAAATCAGATGCGAGAGCAAGAGGATTTTGCTGCCGAAAACAAAACATTAGCTCCCTATAAACTTAATAAAATTATGGCAAAAATGCAATCAGAATTTCCCTCCATCGAATTTACAATCAAGGGAGAAGCGTCAATATTTGCCGATCAATCAATTTATTCAATATTTTCCAATATTATTGGCAATGCCATTAAACATGGGCAAGCCACAAAAATTAATCTTGATATTGAAATCGAAGCCAGAAAATGTATTATCCGCATTAAAAATAATGGTTCCAAAATTATAGTAGAGAACGATGATGAAATCTTTAAAGAAGGCTATTCAACCTCCAGTTCCAATTCCGGCATGGGCTTATATTTGGTTAAGAAAAGTCTTGAAAATTATCATGGAGCCATCTTCTTGGAAACAAATCAAGAGAGTAATGTTTCCTTTGTGTTAATCTTCCAAAAATCTATCTATCGTTAGACAACGATTAGCCACAAATTCTGCATAAAGTTTACGCTTTTAAATAACTTCGCCTAATTATTTACAGCAAATAAAATAGTATTTGACATTTACTGAAGCGCAAAGAAAAAGAGACAAAATAATGTTATAGGAGAATATAATGGCAGAAAAATTAGTATATGGAAACATTAGCAGCGAAGAATCAATAAGATTAGAAAAAAACTATGGTGCTCATAACTATCATCCACTTCCAGTTGTTTTAGCAAAAGGCGAAGGCGCAAAAGTTTGGGATCCAGAAGGAAATGAATATTTCGATTTTCTTTCAGCATATTCTGCGGTAAACCAAGGACATTGCCATCCACATATTATCAAAGCTCTAACAGATCAAGCACAAATTCTCACACTTACTTCTCGTGCTTTTTTCAATAACAAATTAGGTGAATTTGAAAAATTTATCACTGAATTTTTCGGCTATGAAATGGTTCTTCCTATGAATACAGGAGCTGAAGCTGTGGAAACAGCAATGAAGCTTTCTAGAAAATGGGGTTATGTAAAGAAAGGAATCGAAGAAGATAAAGGAATCTTACTCTTTGCAGAAGGCAACTTCCACGGTAGAACAATTTCAATCGTAACTGCTTCAACAGATCCGGATTGCCGTAAAGGTTTTGGCCCTTTTACTCCCAACATCGAAAATATCCCTTACAATGACACAGTTGCTTTGGAAGCTTTCTTAAAAGAACATGGAAAAAATGTTGCCGCTTTCATCGTTGAGCCTATTCAAGGTGAAGCTGGTGTATTTGTGCCAGATGAAAACTATGTCAAAGATTGCTATGACATCTGTAAAAAATATAACGTTCTTTTCGTAGCTGACGAAGTTCAAACCGGTATCGCTCGTACAGGTCGTTTATTAGCTTCAGATTATTCAGGCATCAAGCCAGACATCGTAATCTTAGGAAAAGCTGTTTCCGGTGGAGTTCTTCCTGTTTCAGCTGTACTATCTAGCAAAGAAATTATGCTTTGCATCAAACCGGGTGAACATGGTTCTACTTTTGGTGGATTCCCTCTCGCTTGCTCTGTAGCAAAAGCTGCTTTGGAAGTTGTGAGAGATGAAAACCTTATTGAAAGAGCTGATAAACTTGGAAAAATCTTCCGTGCTGAGATGGAAAAAATTGATTCTCCTCTTATCGAACGTGTTCGTGGAAAAGGTCTGCTTAACGCTATAATTATCAAACCAAAAGATGGCGTAGAAGCTTGGGATATTTGTGTGAAACTTAAAGAGAATGGGCTTCTTGCAAAACCAACTCACCAACACATTATCAGATTTGCTCCACCACTAGTAATTAGTGAAGAAGATTTGATGAAAGCTGTTAACATCATTAGTGATACAATTCTTTCATTAAGCTAAAAAATATATTATAAGAGGCAGCCGCTTTTATAGCGGCTGTTTTTTCATATGAAAAAAATTATCTTTATCTTACTTTCAATATCAGCCCTCATCGGCTGTACTCAAAAAACAAATTTGGTGATTGGATTTGAAAAAAAACATGGTCTCAATCTTCCTTTTGATATCGCTTATGAAGCAAATTTTCTTTCTAAAAATGAGCTTAGCACCAAACAATTCAATTCTGCCAAAATCACTTTGGAAAAATTAAATAGCGATAAAATCGATCTAGCAATTCTTCCTTTCCCACTTATTTGGCAAGCCAATAGCAATGGTGCAAACTTACAAACTATCTCTTTTTTCCAACGCGAAGCTGGTTGTTTGGCAACCCGTAGCGATTTTTTGGGAAAAGTGGGCGTGATAAAAAATTCATTGGAAAGCATAATGCTAAATGAATTGAGCAAACAAGATTCACTTAAATATCAAGTGGCATATTACCAATCTATTGATAAATTGGTTGATGATTATGATGAGAATATGATCGATGCGATTTGCGTTAAAATTCCACAACTGTTTTTGTTTAAAAAATTATCTGACAAAATCTGGCTTTCAGACACCTTCGGTTCCTATCCAAATTATAATATCGTAACAACC
>DAOWES010000298.1 GCA_030638385.1 Candidatus Cloacimonadota bacterium
CCAAGTGAACAAGGCAATCTTTTTCGAAAACTTCAGTTGCCGCTTTGGGGCTAATTTCTGCCAACACACCAAGTTGAGGCATCATGAAGATACTGTCTACAGCTAATCTGGTAACTCCTTCAGGTAGGAATGAGTTGATAAGAAGCATTGCAGTTTGGTGTCTTCTGGGAGCGTGAGATAAAACTCCACCGGATCCAACTAAGAGGTCAAGTGTCATCATGTTCACAATGGAATTACCGGAAGTCGTTTGAGAGAATGCATCTGAAATTTCACGTTTTTTCTGAGCACCTTTTAGAGCAACAGCAAATTCTTTGTGTTGGATAAATGCATATTTAAGTGCTTCGTTTGCAATAGCTTGTTCAAGCACGAGTTCTTCTAATTTTTGAGGAATTGTGGTCGGACGGATCATTTTGTTTTTGATCATATTTCTCAGATCAGATTCGTTAATGTCAAATGGAACCCAACGAAGAATTTGATCTAATCCGGCAGTGGCAAGTACATTGGAAATACTATAGCTCATTCCAAGGTTAGCACTTACTGTACGGTTAAATATTTTTTCCTCTGTGAAAACAGAGAAAACGTCGGTAGTAGCACCACCAATATCCACACCGAGAACTTCAATATCGTTTTCTCTGGAAATGGTTTGCATGATATTACCCACAGCAGCCGGAGTTGGCATAATTGGGATATTTTTTATTTTACCATCAACAGGGCCTTTCGTCCAACTCATCAATTTATTGTAACCTGGAGCTTGAGCCATAACGTGTTCCATGAAAAGATCATGAATTTTGTCACGAGCAGGTCCCAAATTTTCATTTTCAAGGGTTGGGCGTAAGTTTTCGGTAATAATCAAATCTGTTTTTTCTTTTAATGTATCTTCGATAATATCAACTGCTTTGTTGTTTCCGGCATAAATTACAGGAAGTTTGTAGCTAGAACCTAAACGAGGTTTTGGATCTGCAGCACCAACAAGTTCAGCAAGTTCGGCTACGTGTTTTGTGGTTCCACCATCGATACCACCAGCCATCAAGATCATATCAGGACGAAGAGCTCTAATTCTTTCGATTTTCTCATAGTTCGCACGATTATCGTTACTTGCAATAAGATCCATCACGATAGCTCCCGCTCCCAATGCTGCTCTCTCTGCACTCTCGCCTGTCATTTTCGCTACCACACCGGTAACCATCATTTGCAGTCCACCACCGGCACTTGAGGTAGATACATAGGCGTCGATTCCTTCATCTCCATTTCTACCAACTAATAAGATATCGCCATCGGTAAATTTGATATTTGGATTATCATATTTTAATTGAGCTAATTCTTGCAACTCGG
Source organism: Candidatus Cloacimonadota bacterium (assembly GCA_030638385.1). Taxonomy (GTDB): domain Bacteria; phylum Cloacimonadota; class Cloacimonadia; order Cloacimonadales; family TCS61; genus DAOWES01. The sequence continues at coordinate 1,333 of DAOWES010000298.1, forward strand.
TTACGGCATTAACCACACCTCTTGTCACATCATTAAGTGGTTGTTCCACAGTGGTAGGAGCTTCTCCACGAACTGTCTGACGGTATTCACCATCGACATACTCAATAAGAATCGCTTTTGTGGTTGTACTACCGCAATCTGTAGCGATTATTCTGGTTAGCGTTTGAGTATTTGCCATTAATCCTCCAATTTATTTTTTTTATTTTTTTATTTTATATCTTCGGTTTAATACCGAAAAAACGTTTAATTTTATTGTTTCTTCTTTTGCGTAATAATCTTCTTTGCTTTCGCTCTTCACGATACATCTCGTCATCAAGCTCGTCGATACGTTTTACCAGCAAAGCGACATATTCGTCGTTTTCTAGCATTGCTGCAAATTCCTGATAATCTGTGGAATTTACAAATACTTCGGCAAAGGGGGCCAAAAAATACATTAACTGACTGGCAATATTATGCAATGGGCGTAATGACTCAATTGTCATAATCGCTGAACTACCCATTTTTCTTTCTACAATGAATCGGGCTATTCTATCGATTAATTGAACAGCTTTTTCAGGTTTAATTTCAATAATTACATTATACAACTTTTTCCTCTTTTCAGGCTCATTTTAGATACATTCTAAATAATTCAGGTTAAAATTCTTTATGCCCTTGCTATTGTCAAGACAATGATTCGGCTAACTCCGTTACTTTTCAAAACATTACTGATCGAATTTACTGTTGCTCCCGTAGTGAATACATCGTCTATCAAAAGTATGTTTTTTCCTTGAATGATTTTGGCTTTTCGCAAGTCAAATGCAGCACTTACATTCTTGTGGCGCTCTATTCTGCCAAGTTGGGTTTGTGTGGTGGTAAATCTGTTTCTCAGCATCACTTTGGGAAGATGAGTGAAGTTGCAATTCCGGGAAATTTCTTTGGTGAGTAATTCTGCTTGGTTAAAGCCACGAGATCTTTTTTTTACTTTATGAAGCGGTACCGGAATGATATAATCTATTTTAGGGAAAGTTGGATTTTCTAAGATGAATTTGCTAGCCTGCTTTCCTAAGAATTTGGCGATATTTCTCATCTCATTATATTTTAATTCATGAATTAATGGTTGAATAATTTCATTAAAGTCATACACGGCATAAGCGCAATCAAATATATGCTCGTCAGATTGAATGATTTCTTGATTAAATTCAAGCTCAGTATGGCACTTTTCACAGAGAATTTTAGAGCTGTCTAATCTGCTATGGCAATTTAGACAGCTCCTTGGAAATATTAAATCTAGCAATGTCTGAAAAAACATCATAAGCTCTCTTGGGCATTCTAAAGTTGATGAGAGGTAAAAAAATATTCTCTCCACAAAATACTTAATCTCATTTAGAAATTCATCTTATTAGATTTAGTTATCTGCGTTTATTCGCCTTCATCAGCGGTTAACAGATTTTTTTCCGGTAAACTGATAATTACATCTCCTGCTACAACTTTATCTCCAATTTTAAAATCAATATCAGCTTTTGCCGGTAGGGATATTTTACAAGTGGCATTGTATGGAACTACTCCAATTAGCTCGCCGACAGAATTATTTTCTGAAAAGAGAAAGATTTTCCCTTTGATATCATTTACAGAAAAATCTGCTCCGGCAAAGCGAAGGTCAGCTATGTCAAAAGTTTTTTTACTCACTTCGATGTATTCGGAATTTATTTCAACAATTTTTCCACTAATGGGAAACACTAATTTAGGCTCATTTTCCGGATAGAACAATCTTCGGTTTATTTTAAATGCCATGGAAATAATAAAATACATGATGAGGCCGGTTAATGAAATATATTGAGTCCAATTGGTGGGGAAATAGATATTTATCACAAATGAAGCTAGTACCAACAGGATGGGGATGAGGGCGGCAATAAGCTTTTGTTTCTGGATTCCCGCAATAACTTTTGTGGGATTATAGAGTTCGATTTTTTCAGGTTTCATTAGATTCTCCAAAATTACTGTAGGCTTGCACCTACAGTTAATCATATTGAACCCCTCCGGGGGTTAAATATCACGGTTTTTTTGTTACTGTGAGTTTATAGCTATGCCTGTAGGTGGCCTATCCATAATAAGATACTACAGAGAGTCAACTTTTTTATTTATTAAGGAATCTATCAACGAACAAGACAAACTAAGACGAACTAGGAAGCTAGACTTAAAATAACTTAGTTCGGTTAGTTCGTGTAGTTCGTTGAAAAAGCATTAATTATAGTTAGTTGAAAATCTATTTTAAATTCCAATTCGGTCGAAAATAAAATCTACATGTTCAGTATAGCGATCAAATGAGAATATTTCATCAATATCTTCTTTGCTAAGATATTTTCTGATATCTTCATCTTCCAATAATAACTGTTGGAATGATTTTTTGCTTTTCCAGCATTCCATTGCATTGCGCTGAACCAAAGCATAAGAGTCTTCGCGAGAAATCCCGGTTTTGGCTAGTTTTAATAAGAATACTTGAGAAAATACCAAACCGTTGGTGAGGTTGATATTTTTCATCATATTTTCCGGATAAACCAATAAATTTTCGATAAGAGTTATCATTTTGTTCAGCATATAGTTCATCAGAATGGTTGAGTCCGGTAAAATGATTCGTTCCACTGAAGAGTGGCTGATGTCGCGTTCGTGCCATAAAGCGTTGTTCTCTAATGCTGCCATGGCGTTGCTTCTTAATAAACGCGCCATTCCGGTCATTTGTTCAGTTACGATAGGATTTCTTTTGTGTGGCATGGCAGAAGAACCTTTTTGCCCTTTAGAAAAATTCTCTTCCACTTCCAAAACTTCTGTTCTTTGCAGGTGGCGTATCTCTACGGAAATTTTTTCAATCGTGGAAGCTGTAACCGCTAAGGTACTCATGAATTGAGATATACGGTCGCGTTGGATAACTTGAGTAGCAATATTCACGGGATCTAAATTCAGATATTTACAGGCAATGCTTTCTATTTCAGGAGAAAGATGAGCATAATTTCCCACAGCTCCGGAGATTTGTCCAACAGAAACCGTGGCAATAGCAGCTTTCATTCTGATGATATTGCGTTGCATTTCATCATACCAAAGGGCAAATTTTAATCCAAAAGTAGTTGGCTCTGCGTGAATTCCGTGAGATCTTCCAATGCAAAGAGTTTTCTTGTGCTCATTGGCACGAACTTTTAAAACTTCAGCAAATTTTTCTAAATCACGTAATATCATCTCGCCGGCTTGCTTCAATTGCAAAGAAGTGGCAGTGTCCAGTACATCGGAAGAGGTCATACCATAATGAATGAATCTGGCAGATGGTCCTACGAATTCTGAAATACTTGTTAAGAATGCAATCACATCATGCTTGGTAACTCTTTCGATCTCGTCAATACGGTCGATATCAAAATCGGCTTTTTCCACAATATTCTTTAAATCTTCATCCGGGATCATGCCCAGCTCATTCATTGCTCTACACGCAGCAATTTCTACATCTAACATACATTGAAATCTATTTTGTAGATCCCAAATTTTTTCCATCTCTTCTCGAGAATATCTTTTAATCATCTTAAATATCTCCTGTTCTATTTTATACTTTTTTATTTATAAATAATTTCATCGACTATTATTTCCAATACGAGTTCTTCTTGATAATAAATATCCAATTTTGCCAAATCTCCCTTAAAATCATAATTCATCTTTGCCAATATATCTTGGCTGCTTATGCGGATAACTTGCATCTCTTCATTCCAGTAAATGCTAACTTGCTCTGTTTGGTATTCCAGATTTTTAATTATTTCATTTTGGTGTTTCATTACAAAATCAGAATTAAAATAGGAAGAGATAAGTTGGCTGGAGATGGGGATTTTTTGGCTATTACCCATCATCGAAACAGTTAAAGAGGAATCAATTTTTATGCTGGCAAAAGGAGTCGGATTCATTCCCATCACGCCACTATCAATGATATTTGCCAGAAAAGAATCGTTGTTTTTTTTTATTAAGATCATCTTGCGGAAGGTAAGTTGTTTGTAATTGATGTTGGCTATTCCTTCCAAGCTGAAATTGCTCCATTTATTTGTGTTTTTAAGCAATAAATCTCTTTTATTTACCGGTTTTGGCAAAGTAGCACACCCGGTCAGAATTACCAGTAGTAAAACTAAATTAAGTAGAAATTTTATTTTGTTTTGCATAGATAATTAAAATTCCAACAATTGCCGACAAAATCATCAATGAGCTAAGAAGTTGTCCCATTGTGAATGAAAAGAAAATAAATCCCAGCTGTCGATCCGGTTCTCTTACAAATTCCACCAAAAATCTAAAAATACCATAAGTTCCGATCCAGCTCCAAAAAACTATTCCGTGAGTTTTAACCTTTTTTAGTATCAACCACGTAATCAGAAATAGTAGTAATCCTTCCATAAATGCTTCATAAAGTTGGGA
>DAOWES010000184.1 GCA_030638385.1 Candidatus Cloacimonadota bacterium
TAACTTTCCACATTCCAAAATAGACTCAGCCAAATACTCTGCTTCGCGCTTTTGTTTAATTCCCTCAACTACATGTTTTACAATTTCATCCCATTTACTTTGTGGAATTAGCTCATTGATGCCGGTATCTGCCAGAAGTTCAACTCTTTGTTCCAAAGTAGATACAAAGATAAGAATGCCGGTACGATGCACGGTATTATACACTCCACTCTCCACAAAATATCTAAGCGCTCGTTCCTTTACTTTTTGTTGCTTCACTTTTTGGGGTACTATTAATCTATCGATAAAAGACAAATTGCCAATTAAGTAAAAAAACGAAATCACAATAAATGTACTAAATCCATAGAATGCAAGCAGGTAATTGGAATTATAATTCCAAAACATATTACTCAAACAAGTTTCGATTTTTGCCGAAAAAGTCATCATTATCATGAAATATAAAAAGCCCATTATCACAGCAAAAAGTAATTCATGAATTGCATAATCATAGCTTTCCTTAATAAAGGCAGTTGCAATCTCACCACTTGTTTTGCTCTCAGCTTCTTTCACAGCATCGCTGATTAATTTTTTATCTTTATCTGTTAATTTCATAAAACTCCTTAAATAAATTATCTTTTTCGTTCTTACTAAAATTCCACTTTGGGTGCTACATCAGCTCCGGTAGTAGATTTGAAATATTGTTTTTCATTAAAACCAAGCATATTTGCTAACATAACTCGTGGAAATTGCTTGATATAAGCGTTATAATTTCTAGCAGTTTCATTAAATCTTTTGCGTTCAACCGCAATACGATTTTCAGTTCCTTCCAATTGATCTTGTAATGAAAGGAAATTTTGGTTAGCTTTCAGTTCCGGATATTTTTCCATAACAACCATCAAACGTTGCATCGCTCCGCCCAAAGTGCTTTGGGCTTGTTGAAATTTTTGGAACATAGCAGGATCATTTAATACTTGATCGGAAATATTAAAAGTTCCTCCGGCTTTTGCACGTGCTTCAGTAACTGCTGTAAATGTTTCCTTCTCATGGCTGGCATAACCTTTTACTGTATTTACTAAATTTGGGATAAGATCAAAACGGCGTTGATAGACATTCTCCACCTGACTCCATTTCTCTTTAACATTTTCATCTAACTTAACCATTGAATTATACGATTTCACACCATAAGAAAACATGGAAATTAGCACTACTACTACAATTGCAGCAAAAATACCACAACCCATCATAAATTTTTTATTCATTATATCCTCCAAAATTATTATATTCTAAATTATGTGTTCACTATAAAAATCCTAATCACGTAAAAAGTTAGGGTAGAGCAAATATGCTTTTGCACTTCTAACTTGGGATAATGCCTTATAAATCTTTGGGCTTTATTTTTCCTGATCATCCGTGTTAATTCGTGGACAAAGACTTTTTATAGTAGACGTAAATTATCGCAAAAAATCGAGATCCATATCACCAAAGTATCTACGCCAATTTACAAAACTAACTTCACTATCAGATTCACTGTAGATCATGCGTAAATCACCATACGTTTGTAATTCAAAAAAGATAAAAGTCTCATCTCTTTCTCCTCGATATTCCCAGATCTCAAATTTTCGATTAGCATATCGAATATAGTCAGCATCATTAGCAAAAGCATCTGAGCTAATTCTATATTCTTCAATATCATAAGGAGCGCCATACTTCACATAAATTCTTCCCATATCCGATTTCCAACCATGTTTCAGGCCCCGCAATTTTTCATCGGCATATACTATTCTTGCTCTTATTTCATCTAGAAATTCATTTTTTTCTGTTACCGGATTTGGATCTAAGCTTTTCCAAAAGCGGAGAATATACAAGGAACGCTCTTCATCTTGAAATTTTTTGCACTTTTTACGCTGCGTTCCATTCGTATAATATTTTGCTAAAATATATTCATTTTGCAAATCCTCAAATACGCGATTAATTTCTGTGGATTTCGGGTCACTAATTACACTCTTTGGCTTTAAGCTAATTGCATTCAAAGAGACCAATATCAGGCTAATTACCAGAAACAATATTTTTTTCATTATACCTCCGAATTTTCATTATTTAAATAATCTTTTGCTTTTTGAATAATATCTGATTCAATTCCTAAAATTGCCGCTATTATTAATGCTGCATGTGGCGGCTCAGCTCCGGGATCTACTTTTTCAAGAGAATAATTCATATATTTATGTAACTCTTCTAATCTACTTTGGAGATTATTCTCATAGCTTAATTTTCCAATATTTTCTTTCGAAATTCCCACAATTCGATAGTGATTTGCTTCAATGAGCTTGGCCGGTTGGGTGAAATGAGTGGCAGAATATACTACCGCTTCTTTGCCAATAAAGCTTTTCAGTACTGCTGATGAGAATGCTTCTCCCTCCAAAGGATTTGTCCCACGCGCAAATTCATCTAACAAAAATAATCCTGCTCCCGGTTTGTTCATTGCCTCGTTTACAGCTACAACTTCCGAACCAAAACTGCTCAAGTCCATTCGGCTCGATTCAATTCCGCTGAAAAAGATAAAGTCAAAAAGAGGTAGATTGGCTTCTTTACAAGGAAGAGGAATAGCTTTTGATGCCATATAAATAAACTGTCCGAGAGTTTTCAATACAGTTGTTTTACCACCCATATTGGCTCCGGTAAGAACATTTATATTTTTCAACACCTCTATATCTATTGGTTGATATTTTAAATTTTTTTTCGCCAATTCTATTTGAATTGGCAGGTTGATTGATCCTTTAATAGTAAACTTCTTCTCGTTATTTATTTGCGGGATTACGCCTGAAATCTTATTGCCAAAAATAGCCTTTATCAAGGCAAGATCAAATTGCCCAATCTCACTTATAGCGACAGTAAGATCCTGACAATAAACAGAAATCACTTTGGTTATTTCTATACGAATAGCTTTCTCAGCCAGATCCAATTCTTGTTCTTTAGCTTCGAGCTCTGTCTCTATTTCCAGTAGTTTGGGTGATTTTCTTATCTTGTAACTATTATTAGCAAAATTTTCTGATTCCAAACTGAAATGACTACTTTTTTGCAACTTCTCATTTAACTGGTGATTGTATCTTGAAACAACTATTCTATCTTCTAATTTATCTACTTCCAGCTCTTGTTTTGCTATTTCAAAGATAGATTCAAGCTCATAGTTGCGCTTAAGTTTCCAATCTGCAATAATCTCTTTCAATTTCGCATAATTGCTCGAATAGAGTTTACTTAGGTGAAAACTCGGAGATTTTTGACCATCTATATCAAGGTAAGTAAAGAGTTCTGAAAAATCCGGTATTTGATGAATATGAGAAAGTTCTTCCTTATCCAAAAGCTCTTTGATGATCGCAGAGAAATAGATAAAATTTTTAATTTCATAGATTTCATAAAGCTCCAAAAGGTGGAGTGATTTTGCTTTTAAAATTGTTTGATCGATCTGTTCTAAATGTTTAAGGGCGCCGGTTGCGATTTCTTGGAAATTATAGTCTTTTTGCAGGCTTTGCATCAACTCTTGGATAATTTGATATTTACGCTTCAGAGCTAATTCCGTACCGGTAACAAAAGGTTTCTCGGCTTTTGCACAAGCTCTCCCGATGGAAGAAATTGGCACAATCATTTCATCAATTTTTTGTAAATTTATTGCTTGATAAGATAGTTTATCTATTAACATTTTTTCACCTAAAATTATTATATTTCAGAAACATCCACCACGGCGATATCTTTAAAATCTTTACGCACTTCAGCCCGTAAAATATCGCTATCAAGATGATTCCCGTTTACTGCATAACTATTGAGCGCAATGCCGTCAATCGTAATTTTATTTAAAACAGTTGTTCGGGCAAAGATATTTTCTAATTGGGCAAAATCTAGCTGGAGATGAAGCGGATGCTTGAATACTAAGTTGCAATTTGAGATCAAGTTTTTCAGAGTGGCATAAGAGCGGCTTGTAAATGCTTTGGGGAAATAGATCCATTCTGCTTCTGAAATATTAGATAATTTCAGTAGCTCTTTTTCATTATTCAAAATCGAGCTCAAATTACTTACAATAGTGTTATTCTGCGTTCGATAGCATATTTTCGTATCATCTGAAATGTTGTAATCTGCTTGTTTAAGATTTGATAATAAAACTAATCTGCCCAACTCTTTTCGCAAATCGGAAAGTTTGCCGAAAACAGGGCTGGCCACCACCACCAAAGATCCTATTTTGGGTGAAAGAGCTACCGATTTTCTATCTAATGAACCATCGATGAAAATATGTTTGGCTCCATTCTCTAAGATAAATTCAGCTAATTCAAGCTGCTCTTTGGCTGTTGCCGGTCCCACAATTTCTGTGTTTAACGATTCTAATGCTTTTACCAGCCATAACCTTTGCCCGCCTGCAAAGTAAGGTAGTTTTGCAATGACTTCCAGTTTGGCAGAATTGGCACTGATAACATTGGCGAAAGTAGAAAAAAAACAGTCGGTAGGCACCATGACTTTTGGTTTTGAGTGCCCACCGACCAAATCTATATTTTCTCCATCTCTGCCGGTTGTAATTATTCCTAATTTTTGTTTTGGAAAATTTCCAACCAACCAATTTAGAAAAGTTGTTTTTCCAGCATTTTTTGATAATCCCACAACTGCCGTAATCTTATCGGTAGAATTTATTTTATCTAATAAACGCTGTTTCATTAATTTTATTCCTTTTGAATATTTAGATTTTTCTAAATAAATGAACTTATTAACAGAATTTAGTGTTTTCTTTTGGATCTATTTGTTTCAGGACCAATTGAAACTTTGTCACCTCTGATTAAAGAGATTATGCCACCTTGAGATCTGTTTTCTTTTTTCACAGGAGCAGTGTAGTCATTCAGATTATCTTCTTTGAATTCCGGTTCAGTGTAGGTTGCTATTACGCCTTCATAATTACGCAAGATAACTCTACCCGGAGATTGAGAAATTAGGTATTGAGGTTGAACCGGAATCTTTCCGCCACCTTCCGGAGCATCCACCACAAATGTAGGAACTGCCAAGCCGCTGGTGTGACCTCGTAATGATTCGATAATTTCAATTCCTTTGGAAACCTGAGTTCTAAAGTGGCCAATTCCCATTGAAAGGTCGCATTGATAAAGATAATAAGGTCTAACTCTGTTTTGAAGTAATTTATGAACCAAGTTTTTCATAACATCAATGTTATCATTTATTCCTCTTAAAAGAACTGATTGATTATTTACTACTATTCCGTTTTCAGTCAATTTTGCCAAAGCTGCCGAAGCTTCTGGGGTCATCTCATTCGCATGATTGAAGTGAGTGTTCAGCCAAATTGAGGGATATTTTTTTAGAACAGTAATAAGCTCATCTGTAATTCTTTGTGGCATTACCACAGGAGTACGAGAACCAATTCGCACAATTTGCACGTGCTCAATTGCAGTAATCTTGCCTAATATTTCATCAACTTTTTCATCTGATAGTGTGAGCGGATCTCCACCGGAAATTACCACGTCACGCACTTGAGGAGTGTTTCGAATGTATTCGATAGCTTTATCGATTCTCTCCATTGACATTGGAGCATCTGTTTCGCCGGCCAGACGACGACGCGTACAGTGGCGGCAATACATGGCACATTGATCTGTAACCAGAAGTAGAACTCTATCAGGATATCTGTGAGTTAGGCCGGGTGTAGGAGAATCTGTATCTTCATGAAGGGGATCATTCATATCGGTAGGATTTATATGCTGCTCCATAATACGGGGAACGGCTTGCAAACGAACCGGATCTTTGGGATTATTTGGTTCTATAATGGAAAGATAGTAGGGCGTGATTGCTGTTCTAAAAGGGAATTTATTTGATTTTAGAACTTCTTCCTCTTCATCGGTTAATGTGAGGTATTTTTTTAATTCTTCTAATGAAGTAATTCTGTTTTTTAATTGCCAATGCCAATCGTTCCAGTCTTTAGCAGGAACGGAATTCTTAATTTCATTAATCATAAATTGTCTCCTAAAAATAAAAGGTAGGATAATTCTAAAAAACTATCCTACCTGAGTAATAAGTTAGTCAGTATATCTTTCTTTGAAGATCTTCATTAATTCTTTATTTCTCTTAAGAAGATCGATAGAAATCATTGCGTGATTGTGAGCATATCCATTTCCTAAAATCATATCTATATCCGCTCCGATGCCTTCTGCACCCAAAGCTGCTTTTGTAAATGAAGTAGCCATTGAGAAGAAATAAACAATGCCACGATCTTTACAAGCCATGATTGTTCCCATTTCTGTGTTATCTACATTAACAACGTTAATAACAACATCTGCCATTTCGCCATTGGTAGCTTCTTTTATCATCTCTTCCACAGCGATGGCATCGGTTGCATCTGCAATCACAACTTCATCACAGCCGGTATCGATACAGGTTTGAACATCTTCTGCATTGAGAACCAAGCCGACAACTTTACCGGAAACACCGGCACGTTCTTTGGCTACGGCGTTGCAAAGAACACCTGATTTTCCGTTTGCACCCAAGATGACAACATTGTCACCGGGTTTCACCAAACGTTCTACCTGAGCCGGAGCTCCGGCAACATCCAATACGGAAAGAGCTAAGTTGATATCCATATCATCAGGAAGTTTTGCATAAATTCCGGAACTAAAGAGAATCGCTTCTCCTTCTATCTCTGCTTGATCTTTATTAAGTAAAACTCTTTTTACTTTTTTAACTTTTAGCGGTGTGAGTGAAAGTGAAACTAAAGTAGCAACTTTATCACCAACTTTTACTTCATCTTTCATTTCAAAATTTGGGCCAAGTGCTTTAACTGTTCCGATAAGCATTCCGCCTGAGCCTGTGTCTTCGTTTTTGTGTTTACCGGTTCTTTCAGTAAGGTCGATGATGTGATCTGCAAATGCTTTTTCTAAATCTGCATGACCTTGAGCTTCCAGTTTATTTTTAATCTGATGAAATGAAGCTGAATCGATGTTAAGACGAATAACATCAATAAGCATCTCATTGTCCCAGATTTCTGTCATATTGTTGTCTACAACTCTTGCCGGTTGAGGTAAAACTCCTTTGGGCTCGATTACTCGATGCGTGCCATATCTGCTTCCACCTGTTTTCATATTTATTCCTCCAGGGCATACTTTTTTTGATTATTTTTTTCCAAATTTAATATACTTTAAATTATGTCAATATTAATAGCTTAGGGCTAAAACAGATACAAATTGGCTTAATTTGAAAATAAATTTTGTTGGAAAAGCTTAAATGAGATAATCATTATTCAACCGATAAATTTAGCTAAAAATCAGCTTCGTTTATGAAGATTTTTTTGTTTGAATTAAATTTTCGTTTGCTACTATAATTGACACAAAAATCCAACTAAAAATCTTTACTCTGAGGAGATAAATGAAATGTCAAAAAAACAGAAGTTAACAGAAAAAGGAATATTTTCTAGTCTGATAAAATTAGCTTTGCCAATTATGGCAACTTCTTTTGTGCAGATGACTTATAATATGGTAGATATGATTTGGCTCGGAAGAGCAGGCAGTAGTCATGTGGCAGCAGCGGGAACTGCCGGTTTTTTCGTTTGGTTTGGTTTTGCCTTTATTCTAATTTCCAAAATTGGAGCAGAAGTGGGAGTGGCTCAATCAATCGGGAAGAATGATGAGATTGCCGCACGAGATTTTGCTAGAAATGCAATTCAACTTAATATTGGTTTAGCAGTGGTTTATGGACTCTTTTTGTTTATTTTTAAAACAAAATTAATTGCCTTTTTTCAAATTGCCGATGCTGGAGTAAATATGATGTCTGAATCATATTTGGGAGTTATTGCCTGCGGTATCTTATTTATGTTTTTAAATCCGGTTTTTTCGGGAATTTTTAATGGTTTGGGTGAGAGTAAAGTTCCATTTTATGTAAATACGATCGGCTTGATAACCAATATTATTTTAGACCCTATTCTCATTTTTGGAATTGGACCAATTCCGGCAATGGGGGTTTTAGGTGCTGCAATTGCAACAATATTTTCTCAATTCATCGTAACAGTTTGTTTTCTTTTATTGATGTGGGGAAAACGTGCACCATTCTCCGAATTTCATCTATTTATTCTACCAATGAAAAGTTATATGCAAAAGATATTTAAGTTTGGAACTCCGGTAGCATTGCAGTCCGGCTTATTCTCAATTTTTGCAATATTGATTGCACGAATCATCGCACATTGGGGGCCCATTCCCATTGCTGTGCAAAAAGTAGGTTCTCAAATTGAAGCAATTTCCTGGATGACGGCGAGTGGCTTTTCAACAGCCTTAAGCTCATTTGTCGGGCAAAATTTTGGTGCCAAAAAATGGGATAGAATTTGGAAAGGATATATTGCCGGCATTAGTGCCGTTTCTGTGATCGGGATAATTGCATCAGCATTACTCATTTTCTTAGCAGAACCAATTTTCAGTTTATTTATACCGGAGCCGGAAGCAATAAAAGTGGGAGTAGTTTACTTGCGGATCTTGGGAGTTTCCCAGCTATTTATGTGTTTGGAGATAACTACGGCCGGCGCTTTTAACGGATTGGGCAAAACAGTACCTCCGTCAATTGTAAGCATCATATTTACCGGAGCAAGAGTTCCGGCTGCGATGTTCTTATCCTCAGCTGCATTATTGGGTTTACCGGGAGTGTGGTGGAGCATTAGTGCTTCCAGTATATTCAAGGGTGTGATCTTAGTAGTTTGGTTTATTTTTTTCCTTAAGAAACATCCAACGATTACCGTTCCTAAGCTTACATACAAAACTTTATTCAAATGGGATTTACGTTATTTGAGAGATAAACGCGGGATTAGCGGTAAAATTTAAAGGTCTTTTGGGCGGAGTGATAATAACATCATACGGTTTTATCCTTCGCCCTTTCCCGATAGGTTAAAACCTATCGGGAAAATAAATAAAATCCTGCGGATTAAAATAGACAGTAGAGTAGAAGCAGGATTACTCCTGCTCCCCTCATCAAACCGTGCATGCGGTTTTCCCGCACACGGCTTACCGACAAAGTTCATTGCAAGCATTCACAGTCATCAGACGTAATTGTATTTTATGGGGTTGATAAGGCCATGCCTTTTTTCAAGTACCTCAAAAGCATTTTGGCGATAAAGCTTACATTTACGCTGACTCTTTCTACGGTAATATCGATGCAGCCTCTGCATCACATACCAGCGTAATTTTCGTTTCGCTTTCTTGGGATAACTAACTTGAGGGATGGTTATGTAATTCAGCCATCCCCTTAGTATGGGGTTTAATCCTTTTGAAAGCTCATAAGGATTTTTATGTCCGTTATACCTGAGATATTCCTTGATACGTTTACGGACATTCTTCTCACTTTCCTTCCTCGGTATGATATTGAGATACTTCTGCTTTTTCCCATAAATATCTCGATCATAACGGAATGTAAAACCAAGAAAATCAAAAGGCTCATCTTGGTTGTTAACCAAGTGTGATTTTTCCGTATTCACCATCAGTTCCATTTTGTCTAACATACCATGCAGATAGCTTAGACAGTGTTGAGGAATTCTGCGTCCCATTAACACAAAATCATCCGCGTAACGAACTATAGTTACACCATATTTGAAAAACGCTCCATCTTTTCTGTTTACTGCTTTATCAACCAGATTCAGGTAGATATTGGCAAGCAAAGGTGAGATTATTCCACCCTGGGGTGTTCCTGTGTTGTTCTTATTCAGTTTGTTATCTTCAAATATGGGAGCTTTCAGCCATTGCCGGATTAGTTTTAAGATTCTCCGATCAGTGACTCTTTGCTCTACCAGATACATTAGTTTGTCATGGGGGATCGTATCAAAATAACCCGATAAATCAGCATCATATACCTCATTCCTACCGGATTTTAGGTTAGATGCAATTGCTGTCACCGCATCATGAGCAGAACGTTTAGGACGAAATCCGTATGAACAGTCTTCAAAGTCGGCTTCGAATATCGGTTCCACAATCAACTTACAACACATCTGCACGATACGATCTCTTACGGTTGGAATTCCTAACGGACGAAGTTTACCATTTGATTTAGGTATGTACACCCGCAGAATCGGCTGGGCTTTATACGTTTCGGCTTTAAGTTCTCGGGCTATTTCCAAAAGGTATTCATCAACACCGAAATGGACTACATCGGAGATCTTAACCTTATCGTATCCTGCCGCACCACCATTAGCTTTCACTCGTTTCCAAGCTTCTCGCAAAAAGTAACCAATACTAAGTTTGTCATACAAAACATAAAAGCGAAAATCCTTTTCCTGCTTGGCTTTGCAATATAACTTACGTTGAAAAACACGCACTCTTTCTTTATCGGTCATAGCCGATTTGGGTTTGTTTGTTAGATTTTCATCAATCACAAAATACATCCTTTTCTTGTAAATTTCTTTGAAGTAATGCCCCTTTGCTCCATCTGAGTTATGTTGTCTCAAATATCAACACTACTATGGGCATCTCCGACTTCCTGACCATCCAGCGAGCACTTCGATTAATCTTATAGATCGCTGTTTAAGGTTGCCAAACCCTGATGAACAGGAGATCTCACGTTCATCACATAATCCTTTTTAAGCACGCCATCAGTTATAACTCCGACAATCTCTGATAGTGCATATTTCCGTTTCTTCCTATCAGATTACAGGCTTCATCCAATCTGACAGACTGGCCGATTGCAAAGGTTTAACGAAGCTAGACCTGTTCACTTTCGTTACGGCTTACTTAACGATTCAAAGAGCTTAGACTACCTCATTACTGAAAACAGTCTTCTTTTTCACTTCTACCTGAACGGAAAATTAGGTAGACTGGATTTTCACCAGCTGACTATATAACGCCTCGTGACGCACCAGATCAACACAGATGAGCACAGATTTGTGTGATTATGGCTTACTCAAAAATAGGAAGAACACGAAGAAGAAAATAGCAAAATGTGAATAATCCCCTCTAATAGAGGGGTGGAACTCCCTTTCCTGGGATATATCGTTTTGCTGCGAGTCATAGATATCGTTCTTCACTTTGTTCAGAGCCGAATCTTAGCTGACCGGGGTGTGTGAAATATTCACCTGTAATCCCCTCATCCGGCTGTCCTTCTCCCTGCAGATATCGTTCTTGTCGAAATCGTTTTTCTGCGAAAAGCCGATTCGTAGCCGACTCCCGAGATCGTTTGCTATCGCAAGCCGACTCGCAGAAGGAACATGAGAATAGCAAGAAGAATAAAAAAGGCAAAGCAGTCATGAGATGACAAATCCCTAAGCTGTCCCCATTTACAAGGGGACAGTTTGGGGGACTTTTGCGAGTCGGGGTGAGGTTTTACAAAACACTTAATTACATGAAGAGGAGTTAAATATGAATATGTATTTTGAAAAAGAATTTGACCCTAAATAGATTAATTTCCCTTTTTTGTTCGGGGTTGCTAAAAGATAAATCTAAATAAGCAATAATATACTTTTAGCGCAGGGGCATAATTTATTTCTTAGTAAAATTTTCATAAAATATAAAGAGTATCAGTAGATGGTGGCTTTCAAACTAATATATAAAAGTAGGATTACTACTGATAGATTCTGTGCCAGAAGTTAAAAAAATAACTTTAATGAAATAAGTAGGAGAAAAAATGAAAAAAGTTATATTGATAAGTTGTTTAATTGTTTTTGCCTTTTTGCTTTATGCAGAAAATCAGATGGAGTTAATGGCGGAACTTACTGGCGAGCATCCTCAATCTCGATTTGGATTTCAATCTAGAAGTTTAGATTTCAATGGAGATGGCATTGATGATCTTGTTGTAAGTGCTGACAGATGGGACCCTGATTTTGAAGGAGATTATGGCCAACCATGGTCATGGGGTAAAATCTATTTCTATTTTGGCA
>DAOWES010000074.1 GCA_030638385.1 Candidatus Cloacimonadota bacterium
GCGAACATGCCCTCACAACCTTTATGGTAGCCGGCTCAAAATTATTACCTCTCTATAACACTGCCGAGAATCTTCGTTTTGAAGGGAAAGTTGTTTACACAAACAAATGCCCGGCTGGTGCTTTTCGTGGCTATGGTGCGCTTCAAGCTAATTTTGCTATTGAATCTGCCTTAACCGAATTAGCCAATAAACTTAACATGGATCCGACCGAACTTCGCTTGAAAAACTGTATAAAAGAGGGTGAATCCTCGCCTGTTTTCAAAGTAATGGGTGAAGGTGGCGAAGGTATTGCGCAAGTTATGGAAAGCTGTAAATTGGATTATTGTATTAAGCGAGGAAAAGAGCTGATCAATTGGAATAAGAAATATCCATCTACCGAAATTTCCAAAACAAAAGTAAGAGCTGTTGGTCATGCAATTGCTATGCAAGGCTCGGGAATCCCACTTCTCGATATGGGCTCTGCTGTTCTCAAATTAAACGATGATGGCTTTTTCAACTTGATGGTTGGTGCCACAGATTTGGGAACCGGTAGTGATACAATCCTCTCTCAAATTGCCGCGGAAGCAATTGGCGTTAATATGGATAGAATTGTCATCACAGCTTCCGATACTGATCTCACTCCATACGATGTGGGTGCTTATGCTTCAAGTACAACTTTTGTTTCCGGAAATGCTGCCAGAAAAGCCGGCTTAAATATGAGAAAAAAGTTAATCACCGCAGCTGCCCGTGTTTTGCAGGCAGTCCATGAAGATAAGGTAGAATTTAATGGAGAGCTCTTCTATCTTAATGATGATGAAAATAGAACATTATCTTTGAAAGAACTTTCTACCGGTCTTTATTATAATTATGGCGCAGAGATGAAACAACTTATCGCTTCAGGTTCAAACACCAGTCCAAAATCACCACCCCCATTTATGTCTGGATTTGTAGAAATTGAATTGGATAAAGAGACAGGTGAATTGGATAT
The DNA here is from genome assembly GCA_030638385.1 of Candidatus Cloacimonadota bacterium. Lineage (GTDB taxonomy): Bacteria > Cloacimonadota > Cloacimonadia > Cloacimonadales > TCS61 > DAOWES01. Next base: position 968 of record DAOWES010000074.1, read on the forward strand.
TATCGAGTATGTTGCGGTGGTAGATTGTGGTACAACTATCAATCCAAATTTGGCAAAAATCCAAGTTGAAGGCGGTCTCTTGCAAGGCATTGGCATGACTCTTACTGAAGATGTGAAATATTCTTCATCCGGGAAAATGCTTACCAATAGCTTAATGTACTATAAAATCCCAAACAGAAATGATGTTAAAAAGCTTACTGTTGAATTTGCAGAAAGTTACGATCCGGCAGGACCATATGGAGCAAAATCTGTTGGTGAAATTGGAATAGCTACTCCACTAGCAGCTATTGCAAATGCCGTTTATAATGCTGTAGGGGTTCGTATTCGCAGTATGCCCATTACTCCCGAAAAGATATTAAATGGAATGATGAACAGTTAAATCAGATAATAATTTGACTATTAAAAGATGAAATTTGTTAGGTACCTCTAGCAGTTTCACTGGTTAATTTCAGTGAATCTAATTAATAAAAAAAACTAAAATGCCGACCGGCATATAAAAAGGAAATTATGAAAGATAAATTTTATTTCGAATGTGTAAATTGTGGGACAGAATATCTTGCCGATGAAGTAGAATATGTATGCCCGAAATGCAGTGCCCAAACCAACAATGAAGAACCGCCAAAAGGTATATTAAAAACAATTTATAATTACGAGAAGATCAAAACAAGAGCTCCCAAAAAGAGACTGTTTGATAAACTTAAAAAACGTGAATTTACTGAACTGTTACCCATCTCAAAAGAGAAATACTTCTCGATGTTAAAAGTAGGGAAAACGCCCCTTTATAGTATAAACAAAATAGATGATAAACATATTCCATTTAGATTATTCCTAAAAGATGATTCACAAAACCCGACCTATTCGTTCAAAGATAGAGCTTCAAACTTAATTTCGGCTTATGCCAAAGAGCATCATATCGAAACTATTGTGACAGCATCGACCGGAAATGCAGGTTCATCGCTAGCCGGTATCTGTGCTGCGCAAAAACAAAAAGCAATAATCTTTGTGCCAAAAAATACACCCAAAGCGAAATTGACTCAAATATGTATGTACGGAGCCACCATAATTCCGGTTGATGGAACTTATGACGATGCTTTTGAGCTTAGCAGACAGGCAACCGAAAAATTTGGCTGGTATAACAGAAACACAGCCTTCAATCCTTTCACTATCGAGGGTAAAAAAATTGTCTCATTTGAAATTTTTCAACAATTAAAACAGCAAATTCCGGCTAAAGTATTTGTTCCGGTTGGAGATGGCTGTATCATTTCAGGAGTTTTCAAAGGTTTTGAAGATTTAATTAAACTTGGTCTCATCGATAAAATGCCAACCATCGTAGCTGTTCAATCAAATAAAAGTGATAATATTGTTAGAAATATCGATAATGAGAATTTTGAATCTATTCCAAGTACTACCATTGCAGATTCGATTGCAGTTGACCTACCCCGAAATTATTGGATGACTAAAAAATATTTAGCAGATTACGAAGGCAAAACCTGTATAGTAACAGATGAAGAAATAATGGAAGCCTCAAAAACATTAGGCAGTAATTTCGGCCTCTTTTCGGAACCGGCGGCAGCAGCTGCTTTTGCCGGAATGTGGAAATATTATCAAAACCAACAAATAGAGCCCGGTGAAAAAGTGGTCGTATTACTCACAGGAAGTGGCTTGAAAGATGTGGCATCTGTAGAAAATTTGATAAATATTCCAAACCCCATAAAATCTTTGGATGAAATAGAAAATATTTAATCTCACCAAAAACTAAACATTAATTCATCATAAATAGGTTGGAATAACCAGGAGAAATAATGAGATCAATCAAGAAATTTGATGCGATCCCCAAATTAAACGGATCATGGAAGTTCCTCGATGATTATCAATATGATGAGATGATTTTCGGTCAATTCCTGCTCTCCAAATTCCATCATGGTAAGATCAAAAAGATAATATTCCCCAGCGAATATAATCTGGATGAATTTACTTTTGCAAGAGTAAATGATATTCCGGGAACAAATATTGTCCCCGAACCTGTTAATGACCAACCGTTTATGATTGATGATGAAGTTATGCACAAAGGGCAAGTGATTATGGGAATCGCTCATTCCGATAAACACACGCTAAAAAATTTCATCGACGCTACCAAAGTTATCTATGAAAAGCTTCCCGCTGTGGTAGGCGTGAAAGAATGCCTTGATAATGAGTCTAACCATTTTGGGAAAACAGATATAATAGATCATCGCACAAACACGCCCGTTAATCCGAACTGGGTTAAAAATCACCAGGTATACTACACCTCACATCAAGAGCAGGCCTATTTGGAACCGCAAGGAGCTATTGCCATCTACCAGCCCCAAGAGACGCAGATGTATATCCGCGTAACAGCACAATGTCCGTTCTACGTGAAAAGTGGAGTGGAAAACATCATGGGAAATGCTGTTGAAGAAGTTGTAATTGA
>DAOWES010000028.1 GCA_030638385.1 Candidatus Cloacimonadota bacterium
CGCTTACAAGAGTTTTGGGATTTATCACCTTACCACCGGCGGCTTCAATACGTTTAAGAATATCATTCAGATCATCTCCTCCGTTGAGAAAAATCAGTGTTCCATTTTCAGAAGGAATTCGATCTTTAACACTTACAATCGCCCCACCATCGGCATAACCTTCCATTTGCAAAAAACCCATAAGCTCACCTTGAATTTCTTCGATAACAATCTTGGTTTGTAAAATCTCATTGTAAAATTTAACTGCTCTTTGAAAATCATTTGCGGGAATTTCGAACCAAACTACTAAATCTTTCATTATCCACCTCCAAATTTGTAATATAAATTAATCCAATTTTGTTTTAGCATAATGTCAAATGTATTTTTGTTATGAAAAATATTGCCTTACGAATTAGCTTCCTTCTTGACGATTAGCAAAGAAAAACACCTTTCGATTTTAGGAGAAAATATTATGAAACAAGATAAAAGGAAAATTATTCAAAATGCTTTTATTGGAGTCTGGTTAATTGCCTTGATAACAATTTGGATTGGAAAAACTCACACCAGTCATCAATTTTGTCCCTATGCCTCCGTATGTTTCGGTGCAATGCTTCCCAATGGCTACACCACCTATCTTATCTCTATAATAATTGGTTTAGCTATCGCTATCTCCACCATTTTTTTAGGAAGAAAATTTTGTGGTTCCATTTGTTTCTTTGGAACAATTCAGGAGAGAATTTTTCATTTTAAGAAAAGCAACAATACTATAATAATTCCAACTACGCTTGATTTTTTTTTAAAATCTCTTAAATATATAATTTTCTTTGGAACAATATACTTTGCCTATACTCTGGCAGCCTTTAGATATATGAATTTCTGTCCCGTAATTGCTTTATCTTTTCCGATGCAAATTACAATTTTTGGAGCTACCAGTTTATTAATCATTTTTGTTGGAAGTTTCATAATTGAACGATTTTGGTGTAGATATCTATGCCCATATGCTGCCTTTATGAATATGTTCATCTATTTGGGAAAAATATTACGTATCAAGCGAAAAGTAATTCGTGTGAATAGTGCCAAATGCATCAGCTGTAAACTTTGCGACATAGCATGTCCAATGAGTATTAAGATTGTAAATAATTCACAAGTAAATGATCCGAATTGCATTTACTGCGGAAATTGTATTGATAAATGTCCCAAACATGGAATTTTTTATAAATAGCTAAAAACAAAAAAAGACCGACTTTTATCAGCCGGTCTTAATTTATAAAACTATCCGAATATTATTTATTTTCTTCAGTAGCTTTGTTTTCTGCCATTGCTTTCATAGCTGCAGCAGCTTTCTTCTTTGCTTCTTCGCGCTTTTTAGCACGTACTTCCTTTAACGGATCAAAGATTGCAGAAGTAGGACAAACATCAGCACACATTCCACAATTTACGCACTTTTCATAATCGATTGTCGCCAAATTATTTTCCACCCGGATTGCATCGAATTTGCATTTCTTCACACATAACATACAACCAATACAAGCTGTTTTGTTTCCACAAAATTTTCTCGCATCAGCTCCTTTATCCAAAGATTTACACAATATGTGAACGCGTTTCTTTTTAGAAACCATTTCGATAAGAGCTCTCGGGCAAACTTTACCGCAAGCACCACATCCGGTACATTTATCTTTATCCACCACGCGCATCCCATTGTCATCAAGATGAAGCGCATCAAATTTACAAGCGGCAATACAATCATTTAACGAAACACATCCATAATTACAAATATTTGGACCATTAGCAACCATCACAGCTGCTTTACAAGTGCTAATCCCTTGGTAATTATAACGCAAGTTAGTGTTGTCTTTTCCACCACTTTGACAATAAATTACAGCAATCTTCCTATCGGCAGAAGATGCTTCTATTCCCATAATTGAAGCGATTTCCTTAATAACACTATCTCCACCCGGAGCACACAGTGTAATATCTTCACCATGCAAAACAATTGCTTCTGCATACGCTGCACAGCCGGCTAAACCACAAGCTCCACAATTTGCACCTGGTAATTCTTCGATAATTTTTTCAATTTTAGGATCTATTTCCACATGAAATTTCTTTGATGCGAAAGCTAAAACCAAACCATAAATTAAGCCTAAAGCTCCAAGAGTTGCTACAGAATATAATATTATCATCACAACCTCCTAGAATTGTAATCCGGCAAAACCAAGAAAAGCCAATGCCATTCCACCTGCAATAATCATCGCAATTGGCATTCCTTTCATAGATTCCGGTACTTCTGCTTTTTCCATTCTTTCACGAACACCTGCCATCAGCACCAATACCAAAGTAAAGCCGATGCCGGCAAAAAGTCCGTTCAAAATTGCAAAAATAAATGAATATTCCGATTGGATATTTAGAATTGCCACACCCAAAACCGCACAGTTAGTGGTGATGAGAGGTAAAAACACACCCAAAGACTTATATAAAGCGGGAGCTGTCTTTTGAATCACCATCTCCACAAATTGCACCAATGATGCAATCGTGAGGATAAAAGCAATTGTTTGTAAAAATTCTATATTCAAAGGAACTAATAAATAATGTTGAATAAGCCAAGTAAAGGTTGAAGCTAGCGTCATCACGAAGACAACAGCCATCCCCATCCCAAGCGCTGAATCCAATTTTTTGGAAACACCGATATATGGGCATAAACCTAAGAACCTAGCTAAAACAAAGTTCTGCACAAAGATGGCGGCTATCGCCATTGCAAATATTCTTCCTGCTAATTCCATCTATATCTCCTATTTCTTTTTCATCAGATTCATCAAACCCATGAGGAATCCCATAACCAAAAACGCACCAGGAGCCAAAATTGCCACCAACATTGGTTTATAACTTGCTGGTAACACATTTATTCCCAAAAATTGTCCTGCACCCAATACTTCACGAATTCCACCAATAACAATTAAAGCCAAAGTGAAACCTAAGCCCATACCGATTCCATCAAAAATAGAAGGGATAACTTTATTCTTACCGGCAAAAGCTTCAGCTCTTCCCAAGATAATACAGTTAACAACTATCAATGGAATAAACAGTCCCAAGCTTTTATGAAGAGCAGGAACATAGGCATGCATAAGCATATCTACGATTGTTACAAAAGATGCAATAACCACGATGTATGCAGGAATTCTTATTTTTGAAGGTATAAAATCCTTTATCAATGAGATAATGATATTTGACATCACCAACACAAAAGTTGCCGCTAAACCCATACCAATTGCATTGATTACCGATGACGTTACTGCCAAAGTTGGGCATAAGCCAAGCGCCATTACGAATACAGGATTTTCTTTAATCAAGCCCTTTGTAAGTTCTTTCATTAATTTCATTTAGCAACCTCCTCTTTTGAAACAGATAGGACAAGTTTATCTAAACCTATTTTAATAGAGTTGGCAATTGTTCTGGTAGTAATGGTAGCGCCTGTAATACTTTTAATAGCTCCACCATCTTTATCAGCAGCCATCACATCTACTTTCTTGTTACTAAATTGAGCTTGAAATTCTGATTTTTCGCAATTAGCACCTAAACCAGGAGTTTCTGCTTGTGAGATAATTTTTATCTTCTCAATAACCATTTCGTTAGAAACACCAACCATTGTTTTCACATCACTGCTATAACCGTAAAGAGAAGCAACAAATGTATATCCAACTTTATTGCCACTATCATCAAGACCTTCAAAATATGAAAAATCTCCTGAAATTTCTTTAAAGGTTTTTGCTAAAGGTAAAACTTCTTTACGAGCAAGTTCTTGTTCTTTTGCTTGATTTTCTGCAATAATTGGAGCAGTTATGGAATTCATATAAGCCAAAATACCACTGGCAATTGCCGTAATCAATAGAAGAATGAAACCTAATTTAAGATAATATTTCATTTCTTCACCTCCCCAAATGCCTTGGGAATACTAAATCTATCTATAAGTGGAACAAAAATATTCATTAATAAAATTGAATATGACACGCCTTCCGGATATCCACCTACCAATCTGATAACTACGGTAATTAGACCACAGCCAATTCCAAAAATAATTCTACCTTTTTTTGTTACGGGCGAAGTAACCATATCTGTTGCCATAAAGAAAGCACCCAGCATAAGTCCACCTGCAAAAACATGAAACACCGGTAAAAGAAGTGAAGCCGAGAATAAACCATCAACGCCACCAAAAATATAAGTGAGAACAAATACAGTAGAAATATAACTTACCGGTATTCGCCATTCAATAATATGTTTATATGCTAGAAAAGCTGCTCCAATAAGAAGTGCAGCTACACTAACTTCACCGATTACACCACCAACATTTCCCCAAAACAGATTTTTTAAAGTTGCGATTTCAGCTAATTTATTCATCACAATACTTGTATCAGAAGCACCAAGAAAATCGATATTTCTGATTGTTTTTGCCACTCCAAGTGGCGTAGCTGAAGTTATTAAATCTTGTGCTTTTGTAGAAAGGTCGGCAAAATTTGTAATTCCACTAAGAGAGTTCATATTTGTAGGAATCCAACCGGAAGTCATCAAAGTAGGCCAACTAGCCACTAAGAAAGCTCTGGCGAGTAAAGCCGGATTAAACACATTAAATCCCAAACCACCAAATACTTGTTTACCGATAGCGATCGCAAAGATGGCTCCAACCACAGGAATCCACCAAGGAGCTGCTACATTAATATTAAATGACACAAGTAAACCGGTAAGAACAGCGCTTCCATCTTTCACTGTTACAGCAACACCGCGGAATTTTTGGATTAATCCCTCAGTAACAACTGCCGCCGTAACACCATAAAGCGATAACATAAGTGCTTGTATTCCAAAAAAATATACAGCCACGGCTAATGCTGGCACTAATGCCATCACGACTTGCCACATCACCGATGAGACAGATATTTTCTGTTTCACATGTGGAGCCGCCGATACAGCATAAATTTTATTCATATATCCTCCATTTAAAATAAGCTTAAAGTGCAAATTAATAATCTAGATAGCACTTCTTACTTAAAAACTATTTTCTATTTTTCTCTGCAATCTTGATCTTAGCAATATCTATCCACTGAATAAGTTTGATGTGTGAAGGGCAAACATAAGCACAACTTCCGCATTTGACACAATCCAGTGCACCATATTTTAAAGCACCGTCAAAATCATCATATTTCACATCATTTACTATTAGGCTCGGCACAAGATTCATCGGGCATACATCCACGCATCTTCCACAACGAAGACAAGTATTCTCATCGTCTTTATGCGCTTCTTTCGAATCAAAAAGTAACACGCCTGAGCTTGTTTTTGTCATCGGTGTTTCTAATGTAGGAACTGCAAATCCCATCATTGGACCACCTGAAATAACCTTTGCGATCTCACTAGAAGTACCACCACAATATTCTAACAGATCTTGATAAAAGGTTCCTACTCTTGCTTTGATATTTTTGGGATCCTTAACAATCTTACCGCTAATAGTAATCACTCTTTCTACTAATGGTTTTTTGTATCTTGCAGCTTCATACACAGCTATTGCTGTTGCCACATTCTGCACCACAACGCCCACAGCCATTGGTAAGCCACCTTTATTGGGAACTTTACACTTGGTTGCAGCATAAATTAGTTGTTTTTCGGCACCTTGCGGATACTTCACTTTCAAACCTACAACTTTGATATTTGGTTCATTTTTTGTAAGCTCTTTTAGGTGATTAATAGCTTTGGGTTTGTTCGCCTCTACACCGATTATACCTTTTGAGGCATTAACAGCAGACATAAGCAATTTCAAACCTGCAATTATCTCCTCTGCATTTTCTAGCATAATGCGGTAATCTGCAGTTAAATATGGTTCACATTCAACACCATTTAAAATAACTGTGTCGATAGGATTTTCGGCAGGAGGAGATAGCTTTACATGTGTAGGAAATCCCGCACCTCCCATACCACAAACGCCTGCTTCTGAAATTCTTTTCTTTAGCTCTTCAATTGATAAATCTTCCACAGAATCATCTACCAATTCAATCCAGTTATCTTCACCATCGCCGGTAATTTCGATCGCATCTGCCATCGTTCCGGCAGGATGATGAAATTTACCGATCTTGCTAACTTTACCAGATATCGAAGAATGCATTGAAATGGAAACAAATCCACCGGCTTCCGCAATCTTTTGCCCCACCAGCACTTCATCACCAACTTTCACAATTGGCTTTGCCGGCGCTCCGATATGCTGAGAAAGAGGAATCACTACTTTCTTTGGAAGCGTCATTTCCTCGATTGAAGCATTTTCAGAATACTTTTTCGAATGATGTGGATGAATTCCACCGGGAAACGTCTTAAGACCCATAATCTCTCCTTATAATTTATTTTTTTGTCTGCACTTAGATCAATATTTAGTCATTGGATTTTTAATAGTTTTCGTATAACCAGAAATGTAAATAAGTTGTATAAATCAAGTTTTTTTTTGGAAGTGCTAAATTATTGATAATTATAATTGATTATTTAGCTGAAAAAAAAAGAGGCATTTTGCAATGCCTCTTTTTATTATATTTCTAACCTAACTATTAGTTAACTTTAACTATTCTAAATCCAATACCTGTATTAGATCTACCATACCCAAGATTAGGTTTACAATTACTTCTGTTTGCAGTTCTTAATTCTTTGCCGGCCATTTCCCAGCTACCACCACGGATAACCATTCTCGCATCATCACCTGGTCCCACCGGATCTGTTATTGATCCCGAAGCATAAGAAGCATAAGAATCATTACACCATTCCCAAACATTACCGGCTAAATCACAGAAACCAAGTTCACTATTTCCACTTGCATAAGAACCAATTTCTTTAATTCCGTTATCAGATAATTCTGTGTTGTAATAATTTGCATGATCATGTGTTGGCGTATCATTACCCCAAGGATAGGTTCTGCCGTCATCATATTTCGCAGCATATTCCCATTCCGCTTCTGTTGGAAGGCGATATCCGGATGTTCCA
>DAOWES010000277.1 GCA_030638385.1 Candidatus Cloacimonadota bacterium
CTGTTTTTCCCCATTTTTCTCATCATTGACAAATATCAGATAATATAAATTGTAGCGAATAAAGAAAATCATAAAGTACGAGGATATAAATATGTTAGATTTTATTGGAAATAAAAAACGAACTCATTTAGCTGAGAATATAAAAACATCAGATGTGGGACAAGAAGTAACCGTGATGGGTTGGGTACACCGTCGTCGAGATTTGGGCGGACTAATCTTCATTGATCTAAGAGATGTTTCCGGGTTTGTACAGATAGTATTTAATCCTGAGAATGAGTCTGTTCATGCTAAGGCGGGAAAATTAAGAAACGAATATGTGATAGCTGTAACCGGCAAAGTATTGGCTCGTGATGAACGAAACATAAATGCCGATATGACCACAGGAGCAATCGAGATTCAGGCGAGCGAACTATTGCTATTAAACGATTCAGCGCCACTTCCTGTGCAGATAAATGAGAAAATTTTAGCGGACGAGAATTTGCGTTTGAAGTATCGCTATCTTGATCTTAGAAGAGAGAAGCTTCGCAAGATAATTCTGATGCGTCACGAGATTGTATTTGCGATTAGAGAATTTTTAACATCGAATCATTTTGCGGAAATTGAAACTCCAATGTTGATGAAATCTACTCCCGAAGGTGCTCGAGATTTCTTGGTGCCAAGCCGTGTTCATAATGGAAAATTCTTTGCTTTGCCACAATCTCCCCAAATTTACAAGCAGTTATTGATGATCTCCGGATTTGATAGATATTTCCAAGTAGCACGTTGTTTCCGTGACGAAGATTTACGCGCAGATCGTCAGCCAGAATTTACTCAGCTCGATATGGAAATGAGTTTTGTGGATCAGGAAGATATCTTTAAAATAATGGAAGATCTTTTTAAATATGTGTTTAAGAAGACAGTTGATAGAGATTTGGAAATACCATTCCCCAGATTATCTTATAGAGATTCAATGGATAGATTTGGTATTGATAAACCGGATACGCGTTTTGGGATGGAGCTGAATGATATTTCCGATATTGTGGCAAAATCGGAATTCAAAGTTTTCTCAGGAGCGCTTTCCACGGGCGGAAGTGTTCGTTGTGTTGTGGCTCCGGGCTGTGCAAGTTATTCACGAAAGAATATAGATAGTTTAACCGATATTTCCAAACATTTGGGCGGAAAAGGGTTAGCGTTTGTAAAGATGCAAGATGGTGGTATGAATGCGGGAATTTCTAAGTTTATGTCAGAAGAGGAAAAAACAGCAATCATTTCCCGAACAGGTGCCCAAGAGGGAGATCTGATTCTTTTTGCAGCGGATAGCAATAAAATAGTGTTTAAAGTTTTAGCTGAGATCAGAAATCATTTTGGTAGAGAACTGAAACTTTATGATAAAGATGAATTCAATTTTGTATGGATTACCGATTTCCCACTATTTGATTATAACGAAGATGCGGGAAGGTGGGAAGCTGCGCATCATATGTTCACATTACCCAAAGAGGAACATTTAAAATATTTCGATAATGAAGCGGATTATGGTAAGATCGAAGGTCAGCTTTATGACATGGTTTGTAACGGAATGGAGTTATCTTCGGGAAGTATCAGATGCCATCGTCTTGATATTCAGCGCAAGATATTTGAAGTTTTGGGCTTTAGCGAAGAAGAGCTTGAAGATAAATTTGGTTTCTTCTTAAATGCTTTGAAATTTGGAACTCCTCCGCACGGTGGAATTGCTCCGGGAATCGATAGATTGGTGATGATTCTTACAGGAGCTGAATCTATCCGTGATGTGATTGCTTTCCCAAAAACATTACAAGCAGCTGATTTAATGAGCGAATCTCCGGCGCTGGTTTCCAGTGAACAACTTAGCGAGCTGGGAATTACTAAAAGCACTAAGAAACAAAAGCCCGAAGAAGAATAATGTTAAATTCAATTTCTAAAGAAACAGAAAAGATAGCTGCACAAATTGCAGCTATCTCTGTTTATAAACAACTTGGGTCAGATTTGTTAGAAAAAAATTATGAAAGTGTCTTTGTGACTTAAGTGGTGAAAAAGATGAAAAAAAAAATAGCAGCAATGACCTTTGGTTGCAAGATTAATCAATATGAAACTTCCTGTATAATTGATAATTTTACCCAACACGATTATGAAGTAGTAGATTTTTCCCAAACGGCGGATGTTTACATAATCAACTCTTGCACAGTTACAAATCGAACAGATTACAAAAGTAGAAGTGCTCTGCGTAAAGCCTTGAAAGTAAAGGACGAAAATCCAAATACAATTGTGGTGATAACCGGATGTTATGCTCAGAGAAATTATGATGAAATTAAAAAAATAGGCCCGGTTGATCTGGTGGTGGATAATAACAAAAAAGAGAAAATCTATGATTTGGTTTGCGCGCTTGCCGATCATAACCTAACCCAAAAACAACATTTTCAAAATATTCTTGATTTGGATGAATTTAGCGAATTAAGCACCACTAATTTACTTGAGCGTTCTCGTGCTTTTGTGAAAGTGCAAGACGGATGTGACTATTATTGCGCTTATTGTGCTATCCCTTTTGCCCGCGGACATTCTCGCAGTCGAGATAAAGAGAAAGTTTTGCAGCAGATAACTCTTTTAGTGGAGAATGGTTACAAAGAATTTGTGCTGGCAGGAATAAATTTGGGACTTTATGGAAAAGAGAAATCTGATAATTATTTTTTAGCAGATCTGCTCGCTGATATAGAAAAAATTTCAGGCGTTGAACTTATTCGGCTTAGTTCCGTCGAACCTCAATTATTTACCGATGATGTTTTGGCGTTTTTTAAACAAAGCACCAAAATTGCTCCCCATTTTCACATACCATTGCAGGCTGGTTGTGATGAAATATTAGAGAAGATGAACCGACGCTACACTACTGCCGATTTCAGTAAAAACCTGGAAAATATCTATTCGATTTTTCCTAATGCTGCAGTTGGTATTGACCTGATAGTTGGTTTTCCCGGAGAAACTGAAGAGTTATTTGAAAA
>DAOWES010000239.1 GCA_030638385.1 Candidatus Cloacimonadota bacterium
GCTACGGAATTGGAAGTAATTTGTGAAGCAGGAAAAAAAATCAAACAATTATCTGACATCAACCTATGTTGTTCTTTGGGAATCCTCACAAAAGAAAAGGCGGAAAGTCTAATCGATGCCGGCTTTGAACGATATCATCATAACCTCGAGACAGCTAAAAGTCATTTTCCAAATATCTGTACAACACATTCATATCAAGATTCCATCGATACAATTCGTTTCGCTCACGAAGCTGGTTTTAAAGTTTGCTGTGGAGGAATTTTTGGAATGGGAGAAACTTGGGAACAGCGATTGGAATTTGCCGAAACTATCGCGTCATTGGAAGTAGATTCCGTACCAATTAATTTTCTTAATCCCATTCCGGGAACAAAATTAGAAAATCTTTCAATATTAGAAGCAGAAGAAGCACTTCGTACTATCGCTTTGTTCCGACTAATTTTTCCCCAAAAGAATATTGGCTTGTGCGGTGGTCGAGAGCTAATCTTAAAAAATTCTCAACAGCAACTCTTTGAGGCCGGTGCAAATGGCATCATGCTAGGGAATTATTTAACAACTTCCGGTGGTGGAATCAGCGACGATATCAGACTTCTAAAAAATGCAGAAATGCAAACAAAATCAATCTAGGAGATTTACTTCGATGAATAGAAATGAAAATTTAATAAATGCCTCCAAAAAACATATTTGGTATCCGTTTACTCAGATGCAGGAATTCTTATCCGAACAACCTATCATTATAGAAAAAGGTGAGGGAAATTATCTGATTGATATTGATGGAAATCGTTATCTGGATGGGGTTTCATCCATCTGGACAAATGTTCATGGTCATAATAAAAAAGAATTAAATGATGCGATTATCGAACAAACTAAGAAAATTTCTCACTCCACTCTATTAGGATTGAGTAATGTGGCAGCCATTGAATGTGCAGAAGCGTTAGCAAAGATCACACCAAAAGGATTAAATAGAGTTTTCTTTTCAGATAGTGGTTCTACCTCGATGGAAATTGCCCTAAAAATTGCATATCAATATTTTCAGCAAAATGGTCAATCCCGGAAGAAAAAGTTTATCGGTTTAAAAAATGCTTATCATGGCGACACGATCGGTTCTGTTAGTGTGGGTGGGATAGACCTTTTTCACGAAATTTATCACCCGCTTTTATTCGATACCTTGCAGGCGGAATCCCCATTTTGTTATCGCTGTCCTTTCCAAAAAGAGAAAAATAATTGCCAGCGTGAATGCGAGCAAGCATTAGAAAAATTACTTCGTGAAAATCATGAAGAAGTGGTTGCCATAATAATTGAACCTTTAGTACAGGGAGCCGGAGGAATCATTGTTCAACCGGATGGTTTTCTAAATAAAATCCGAACATTATGTGATAAATATGGCGTGCTAATGATCGCCGATGAAGTTGCGGTGGGATTTGGAAAAACCGGCAAAATGTTCGCTTGCGAAAATGAAGCTGTAATCCCAGATATAATGGCAGTAGCCAAAGGTATTTCAGGCGGTTATCTTCCACTTGCTGCCACCGTTGTCAAAGATGAGATTTTCAATGGATTTTTGGGAAATCATGATGAGTACAAGACTTTTTTCCACGGCCACACTTTTACCGGAAATCCACTTGCCTGTGCTGTGAGTATTGCCAACATGAAATTATTTGAAACAGAAAAAACAATCGAAAAACTTCAACCCATTATCACTCAATTGGCAAACCGTTTACAAGAGCTAACGAACCATCCTCATGTAGGCGATATTCGTCGTTATGGAATAATGACCGGTATCGAGTTAGTTAAAGATAAAGCGACAAAAGAGCCGTATGCCATAAACCAACGTATTGGCAAAAAGGTGATAGAATGGGCACGAGAAAAAGGCGTAATCATTCGTCCGCTGGGAGATGTGATTGTGCTAATGCCACCATTAAGTATTACCGCAGAAGAGATCGATTTTCTGTGTGATACCACTTTTCAAGCTATTGATATAATTACCAAAGATGCCTGATACAGCGGTATTATTTGATGCCTCAGATAAAATTTACGAGGATCATTTCCCCGGATATCCGGTAGTTCCCGGGAGTTTTGTATTGCAAACTGTTATCGAAATTTTGCAGGCAGAGAAAAAAACTATTTCATTCCGAAATGTTCGGTTTAGAAAATTTATGGAACCGGATTCGTATCAATTTCTGGTGAGTAAAAGTGGAGAAGGTTGGAAATTTAAGGTTATGAAAAATGGAGAAAAATATGTCACAGGTGAAGTTGAATAAAGTTCTTATTTTGGGTGGAACGTGTGAATTAGCGATTGAAACCGCTAACCATTTATCCGAATATGAACTATTTCTGACATATCGAGATGAAACTAAACGGAAAGCTGCCGAATCTATTATTTTGCAGAAAGTAAATTGGATTTACTGCGATTTTTCGGATAAGGTTGAACTTCCAATTGTTGATTCCGTGATAGATTTTGCCCACTCGGAGTTGGATGGTTTGCTTGCCTCATTAGATGATGAGAAAGCAAGCTCTTACTGGTTAAGCATGGTTGCAACAAGGCAGCAAATGCTAAAGCAAATCACCAGAAAAATGATACCATTGCGAAGCGGACGATTAATTTTCATTTCCTCCACAGCTGCAGCTTTACCAAATAGCGGGCAAGGAATTTACGCAGCTTCAAAACGAGCGATCGAAAGTTTGTATCAAAGCATCGGAATCGAACTCGGAAAGAAAAATATTACTACAGTTTCACTTCGTCTGGGATATCTAAATTCCGGGCGAGGAGAACAATTTATAAAAAATCAAGACAACTTAATAAAACGCATCCCGGCTCGAAAATGGGTAGAATTAAGCGATGTTGCCAAAACATTGGTTTTTCTCCTCTCCCCTGCTTCGGCGATGATTAATGCTACAACAATAACAATGGATGGTGGCTTAACTGCCACAAAATAGAGAGGTTCTATGTTAAATAAAATACAAGAAATTTTAGAAGATTTATTAGATGTGGAATTGAATGAAATCCAACCTGAAACTTATCTTATTCGCGATTTGGAAGCTGAATCGATCGATTTACTTGAACTGGCGATTATTTTAAATTCAAATTTTTCTATCAAGGTGAATGAAGACCTTATTTTCCTAAAACGAATTCGCGAGCATATTTCAGCTTTAGATTCAACATCGGAAGTGCAAAAAATCTATCAGCATCTCAGTTGTGAAAGAATCGAGGAAATTAAATCTGAACTGAACAATGGGCCAACATTAAAAGTAAAAGACATCATCTCATACTTGGAGTGGATTGGATAATATGGAATTTTTCCAATTACTGGAACAACGTAGTTCCTGTCGCTCATATCAGAGAAAATCAGTTGAAGAATCTAGCGTACAGAAGATATTATCAGCAGGCTCAAAAATCCCCACTCCCTCAAATGCTAAACAAATTGAAATCATTCGCTGTGGCGAAACAGAGCTGGAAATTGTTAAGAATCGTATGGAATCCGGCTATGAAAGCGCCTTATTAAAGTGGGAAAAACAGGAAGCTGCAAAAAAAGTAAGAAATCGTATTCGTAATTATTATCGCTTTTCAAATTTCATGTTTGAGGCTCCTGAATTATTTATAATTACAGCAAAAGAGCGAAAATCAATTTCTGATCTATTTTTGGAAAATGGAATTATTGAGGAAAAAAAAATTGATGAAGATGCAATTACGGCCGGAATTTCCTTGATGTCGATGACTCTTACAGCCGAAGCATTTGGCTTAAAATCCTGCATTCTCACAGCTCCGCTTTTTTACTTGGAAAACCCCAAAATAGACGGTAATCGAATATTAGCATTCTTCTGTTTTGGATATGAACAAAATATTCCCCCCACTGCTAAAATTTAATGGATAAAATGAAAAACACTGAAGTA
>DAOWES010000070.1 GCA_030638385.1 Candidatus Cloacimonadota bacterium
AGCTTAGCGATGAAGTGCAAATATTGGAGAAGTAATCATGAAAAATAAAATTACCATTATCTTAATTATTCTTACGATTGCGACTCTGGCAAATGCGTTGAGCATTCCCAAATTAGATGGCTATGTAATAGATAAAGCGAACTTACTTTCAGAAGCTGAAGAGAGACAATTAGAAAACTATCTTCGAACTTCCGAGCAAAAAACTTCGGCACAAATTGCTCTTCTCACAATTCCATCATTGGAAGGCGAAAGCATCGAAGATTATTCGATGAGAGTTGTTGAAAAATGGCAACTTGGTCAGAAAGATAGAGATAACGGCGTGCTATTACTTATTGCTCTTGAAGAGAAAAAGATTCGCTTTGAAGTTGGTTATGGCTTAGAATCAATCTTAACAGATCTCAAATCTGGCTATATCATCAGAAACGTGATCTCTGATGAATTTCGTCGCGGTAATTTGTATGGCGGAATTTCCAAAGGCTTATCATCTGTTTCCAATTTGATTAGTGGCGAGTATGTTATTTCTGCCGAAGAATTGGAACTATATCGAAAAAATAAAGGTAACAAGCCACGTGGTCATTTTCCGGTTGGACTCATTGTCTTTTTATTTATGATTCTCTCAGGCGGATTACGCAGAGGTGGTAGAGGTGGCAGAGGAGGTTTTCTCTCAGCCATGCTTTTGGGCAGTATGCTTGGCGGTGGTCGCAGTAGTGACAGTGGTTTTGGAAGTGGCGGTTTCGGAGGTTTTTCCGGCGGTGGCGGAAGCTTTGGTGGCGGTGGCGCCTCGGGCGGTTGGTAAAATAGATCTATTTTGGATGTAGAAATATATTTTCATCTCTACATCCAAATTTAATAATTTCTGTTTAGAATTTCCGATAACGGTATCAAATATTTTTTTTGATAACATAATAAAAATTGGGGAAAAAATGAAAAGATTACTGATAATTGATGATAATTCAGCACTTAATTTTATCATTACGTCCATATTCAAACGAGAAAAATTCGCTGTAGATTCTGTTCATAAAGGAAAAGCCGGCTTAGAATTATTAATGAAAAATAATTATGATGTATTAATTACTGACATGAATTTACCTGATATTTCCGGTCTTGATATTTTAAATATGATTCAAGATAAAAAAATAGTAAAAATAATGATCGCAGCCTATTGTGATTCAGATTTATTAACAAAATTAAAAAGCTATAATGCTAAATTTGTCGAAAAACCATTCCAAAATTCAGAGTTAATAAGAATTGTTAAAGAAAATTTGAACTAAAAAATGAAAAAAATATTCATCATATTTTTGCTAATAATTACTTACTCTGTTTTTGCAAATGATGCTTATGTTGATAGTCTTGAAGCAAAATTAACTCCCAAAGATTATCGCCGAAATTATGATATTTTCATGTTATTAGCTAAACATGAAATTAAACAAAATCCCGATCAACCTTCCAAATATGCAGAAAAAGCAATAAACACAGCAAGCTACTTAGATTCAAAGAAGCATGGAAAAACTCTTTATATTATCGCATACTATTATAAATTGCAGGAACAATATGAAATAGCTGAAGATTATTTTAACCGTAGCTTAATAATCAGTAAAAAAAATCAAGATTCCGAATTAATCGCCAAAAACTATAATCAACTTGGAAATATATTAAGATATAAATCTTCCTTTGGGAAAGCTCAAAATTACTTTATTTTGGCTTTAGAAATTTTCCAAAACAACAACAATTACCCTCTTATGGTAGCCACCTATAGTTATATGGCTAATTGTTTCAAGGAGTTGGAAGATTATACCTCCGCCTTAAACATCCTATTAAAAGCTGAGAAAGTATTAACCGTTCACAAAGATGACAAAAAATTAGCTGTAATTTTAAATAGCATTGGAACCATATATAAGCGATTAAGGCAGCTTGATGAAGCGCATAAATTTTACCTGAGATCTTTGACTTTATGTGAACAAGAAAATGCAAAACTAATGATTGTTAAAGTAAGAGCTAACGTGGCAACATTACTACTACTTGAAGAGCGATACCAAGAAGCGACTAATGAATTTTTAAAACTATTGGAGTATGTAGAATCTTTTGATAGAGCAAAAAGTATGACTTATGTTCAAATTTATAATTCGTTATGTGAGGGCTACACAGGCATTGGAAATTATGATAAAGCAGAAGAATATGCCCTTAAAGCAATTGAACTGGCTCTAGAAAAAGAATATATAAATTCATTGAAAGTTACTTATAATAATTTATCAACTGCCTATTACAAGGCAGGCAGATATGAAGAGGCTTTAGTATACTTGAACAAATGCTTTGATCTTCATACACAAATTGTAAATGAGACCATTTTCATAAATACCAAGGAGATGGAAGTTAAGTATAATACTGCTGAAAAAGAGAAACAAATTATAATTCTGAAGAAAGAAAATGAAATTCGAAGGCAACGTTTTGTTAGTTTAATTGCCCTTTCTATATTGTTAATTATCATCATTATGCTAGTTTCTTTCTTATATCATCTGAAATTGATGACAAATAAAAAACTAAAAAATGAAATAAGTGAACGCAAGAAAACAGAACTTCAATTAGCTGATAGTGAAAAATTACTGAAATTAGTAATTGATTCAATACCTGCTCACATTTTCCTAAAAAACAAAGATTATAAATATGTAATGGTTAATAAAACGATGAAAGACTATTATCAACTTTTGGATGAAGACTTTATAAATCATGATCTTTTTGATATTCTTCAAAAATTCCCTACCCTAAATGAAGTATTTAATAAATGCATCTATAATGACATTCTAGTTATTGAAGAAAAAGATAATAGAGAAATCACTATGGAGGTGATGAATCCTCATGATACAAGCAAGCAATGGTTTAATTCCAAAACAAAATATATTGAGTTTGGCCAACAAGATCATATTTTGGGAGTTTCGCTGGATATTACTCCGCTGAAACTTGCTCAAAAGAAACTTGAAAATATAAATTCAAGCTTAGAAACTATTGTTTCAAAGAGAACAAAACAGCTTATGGGGACAAATAAAAAGCTTAAACTAGAGATTTTTGAACGAATAAAAATTGAACGAAAATTAGCTCATAGTGAGTTACAATATAGAACACTCCTGCACAATATCCCTCAAAGAATTTTCTATAAAGATTTAAACTCCATCTATCAACTCTGTAATAAAAGCTTTGCTGATGAAGTAGGAAAATCAATAGAAGAAATTTTCGAAAAAAATGATTATGATCTCTTTGAAAAAGATGTTGCAAAGAACTTTATCGAGAATGACAAAAAAGTGCTCAGTACTATGAAAATTATGGAATTTGATGAACGCTATTTAAAAAATGACACAGAATGTATTGTGCATACTGTTAAAGCACCCATTCGAGATGAAAATGGAGATGTCATTGGCTTATTGGGAATCTTTTGGGATGTAACCGCTCAACGAAAAGCAGAACAACAAATCCTGTATTCCGAGCGTATATCCGGAATTGGTGAAATGGCCGGTGGCGTGGCTCACGAAATTAAAAATCCTCTTAGTAATATCAGTTCAGCCATTCAACTTTTAGAAGAAGATATAGAAACAAATGAGGAAATTAGTTCACTAATTAAAATTATTCATGATAGCGTTACCGATGCTAGTGATACAATTTCTAAACTAATCTCATTTGCTTCACCGCAAGAATTGACCCTAAAGGATGGTGACCTTTGGCAGATCATGAAACATACACTTACCTTGCTAAAAGGAAATTTCACTCAATCGAATATTAAGCTAACTAGCCATAAAATCGGAGAATTTCCAATAATAAAAGTAGATGAAGTTCATATGAAAAGTGCAATAATGAATATTGCGATGAATGCAATTCAAGCCATGCCAAATGGAGGAACATTTGATATTCAGGGAATCGCCGATAAAACCCAAATAAAATTGATCTTTACCGATAGTGGCTGCGGAATCTCAAAAAACCAGTTAAACAAAATTTTTGATCCTTTCTTCACTACCAAAAAAATTGGCAGTGGTCTGGGAATGGGATTAATTTATTCTGTAATGAAATTTCATAGCGGAACTATTGATGTGAAAAGCAAAGTGGACGTAGGTACCGAAATTACACTTACATTCCCATTAATCTAAAAAAAAATAGAGAATTAAATGACTAAAACAATTGATATAGAACATTTTTTTAAACTAAGAGATGAATTGCCAGTGATGGATGTAAGATCACCCTCAGAATTTGCGAAAGGACATATTCCAAAAGCAGTAAACATTCCTCTCTTTTCTGATGAAGAGCGAGCAGATGTGGGCACAAGATACAAGCAGATAAGTCGTGAAAGTGCTATCAATAAAGGAATCGAATATGCCGCCGAGAATGCAATCGAGTATATATCAGCAGCGGGAAAACTCGATGCCGGCAAAGGCGTATTGGTTTACTGCTGGCGAGGTGGGATGCGAAGCTTGGCAATCTGCAAATTATTAAATGCGGCCGGCATAGATACATTTCGACTTGAGGGCGGATATAAGAATTATAAACAATTTATCAGAGAGCAGTTTAAGCGCGAAATAACTTTGATAATCTTGGGTGGAATGACTGGAAGCGGAAAAACCGAAAAACTTTTGGTGTTACATAATATGGGCGAACAAATAATAGATTTGGAAGGATTGGCACATCATCGTGGTTCTGCTTTTGGTTATTTTCAAGATAAACCGCAACCTACAAACGAGCAATTTGAAAATCTACTTTATGAAGAATGGCGAAAATTAGATTTTTCCAAACCTTTATGGTTGGAAGATGAAAGCAGAATGGTGGGTAAAGTGCAGATAAATGATTTTTTATTTGCGAAAATGAGAAAATCTACTGTATTGAAAATTATTGTAAAACAGGAAGATCGCATTAAGCGTTTAGTAAAAGATTATACCGATACAGATAAACAAATTCTTCTTACAGCTTTTAATAATATCTCTAAACGCTTGGGAGGATTAAATTATCAGCTGGCAGTTAACGCTTTGGAAAATAATGATTTTGCCACAGCCGGAGAATTGGCATTAAGATATTATGATAAAGCCTATCTTCATGGCCTTTCTAAACGAAATGATAACAAAATTGTAGAAGTGGTTTTGGAAAATGATGAAGTAACCTATTGTACCAAAAAGATAATTTCTGTTGCTCATGAATTGGGATTATATAGGGCGGAATAATAATACCAGCCCAATTTGTCTCTATAATTCATCCATTTCATCTCGTCTCATTAAGACTTACAAAAAGTTCCCTAAAAATAAGTTATATCTGTCTAAACGACAGTAACATATCTTCTTTGTGTTCTTAGTGCCTTCGAGCCTTTGTGGTTCCTCTTTTCCCCTCCCGTCTCATTGAGGAATTCTCTCACGTTGTTCTCATGAGATGTCAATTTGGATTGAAGAAATGAGATCCTTCGTCTCCGCTCAGGATGACATTTCTCCCCATTTTATCTCGTCTCTCTTCTTTGTGCTCTTAGTGCCTTAGGGCCTTCGTGGTAACCTCTTTCCCCATTTCGACACTTTTTTTATGAAAAATCTTATCTTCAGATTATAGTTACCAGCCCTTAATAGCAAGGTGAGATAAAGACAACTTTCAACTTGACGAAAAGCTCTATTTTTTTGGTTAAGTCTATCAAATTAAATTAATTTGGAGGAGAAATGATACAACTTTCAATCGATAAGAAAAAAATCGAAAATGCGAGAGCACATGCTAAAGAAATTGTTACCTCGTTAGATTGGCTTTTACAAGACTATACTTCATCAACTATAGAGCGTACTGTTTTGCGCCTGATGGGAATTGATAATGCAATTGGAGAAACGCCAATTCCTAATATTGTTGTAGATCATCTTATAGAGAAAAAAGCTATTGAGCGTGGTTCTGCCTACTGGGTAGCAAATGCAATGGTTGCAGAAGGAAAATCTGCTCAAGAAATTGCAAATGGTGTGGCAGCAGGGGAACTAGATTTAACAGCAATTCCGGCGCAAGCAAATGAAGCTGTGATGAAGGCTCTGGATGAACTTACTGAGACAATGCTTAATAAAATAAAAGCGCAAACAAAGTACCGCGAAGATGCTCACAAAAAATTTGGTCCTCGCAAAAAGCCATCACTCTATGTGATTGTTGCAACCGGCAATATCTATGATGACGTTGTGCAAGCAAAAGCTGCTGTGCGTGAAGGTGCAGACATTATCGCAGTTATTCGTTCTACTGCTCAATCGCTTTTAGATTATGTTCCTTATGGAGCTACTACGGTTGGGTTTGGTGGAACTTTTGCAACGCAAGAAAACTTCCGAATCATGCGCAAAGGTTTGGATGAAGTTGGCGAAGAAATTGGGAAATATGTCCATCTCACTAACTATGCTTCCGGTTTAGCCATGCCCGAGATTGCTGCCATGGGAGCAATCGAACGATTAGACGTGATGCTAAATGATGCAATGTATGGGATTCTATTTAGAGATATCAATATGAAAAGAACTCTGTTGGATCAATACTTCAGCAGAATGATAAACGCTTATGCCGGCATTGAAATTCAAACAGGTGAAGATAACTACCTTACTACATCTGACGCTATAGAAAAAGCCTACACAGTTACAGCTTCTCAACTCATTAATGAACAATTTGCCTTAATTTCAGGAATTAAACACGAGAAGATGGGAATTGGTCATGCCTTTGAGATTAATCCAACCATCGAAAATAGCTTTAATTATGAACTTTCTCATGCTCTTTTGGCCAAAACATTACTTCCAAATTGCCCTCTTAAATATATGCCTCCCACCAAATTTGCTACCGGAAATATCTTTAGAACTCACTTACTAAATGGTATGTTCAATATGATTAGCCAGATGACCGGGCAAGGTGTACAACTTCTTGGAATGATGACAGAAGCTATTCATACTCCTCACTTGGTAGATCGCGCCATTGCTATTGAAAATGCCGAATATGTATTTAATGCTACCAAAAACTTCACCGATGAGATCGAGATCAAGAAAGATGGATTTATTAATAAACGCGCTAATACCGTACTTGATGAAGCGAATGAGTTCCTGGCAGGAGTTGCCCAAAAAGGTTTATTTAATGCCATGGCAGAAGGTGAATTTGCCGACATCAAACGTACTGAAGATGGCGGAAAAGGCCTAAAGGGCGTGTTTAAAAAAGATGCTAACTACTTCAATCCATTTATGGAAAGAATGAAAGCAGAATTGAATTTGAACTAAGATTTTACGGAGGAGAGATGTCGATAATAATAGATCCAACCAAAATAAAGCCCTATGGCGATACACTTGATGATGGTAGAATGCAATTTTCTTTTTCATTACCGGCTCCTGCCAATGAACAAGGAAAAGAGGCTGCAAAAATAGTTTTATCTAAGATGGGCTTAGATGAAATAGAAATTTGCTATTATAAAGATTTAGGAGAAGGCTTTACCCATTTTATAGCTTATGCAAACACAAGCGTAACTGTTGATCTCACAACAATTAAGGTGAAAACAGTAGAGACTCCTGTTATGGATATGAAAGAAACGGAAGAATTTGTGGAAAATAATATTGGTCGCACGCTTACCGTGATAGGTGCATGTATCGAAAGTGATGCCCATACTGTGGGAATTGATGCGATCATGAACATGAAAGGCTATGATCATCGTTATGGATTGGAACGCTATAAATGTTTTAATGCATTAAACATGGGAGCCCAAGTTACTTCCGAAGAGCTTCTGGCCAAAGCAGCCGAACTTGATGCTGATATCATTTTAGTATCTCAGATCGTTACTCAAAAAGATATTCATATCAAAAACCTTACTCGCCTAATTGAAATGGCGGAAGCTGAAGGTGTTCGCGATAAAATGCTATTCTTGTGCGGTGGCCCCAGAATTAACCATGAATTAGCAATTGAACTGGGATATGATGCAGGTTTTGGAACCGGAAGCTATGCTACTGATGTTGCTTCTTTCATCGCTTTCCATTATGCTGAGAAAAAATAAAATTAGCAACGAGCAAAGGAGAGATTTATGCCGAAAACGATAACAGCAAAAGAAGCTGCACAAATGATTAAACCTCATTCCAGAGTGATGTTTAGCACATTTTTAGTTGTTGGTGCTGCCGAGCAACTGATCGACGCACTTGTTGAAGAAAATGTAAAAGACATACACATGATTACTATAGCAACAGATTACGATGATAAAGGCGTGGGCAAGCTAATTACCAATAAGCAAATAAAATCTGTTCAATGTAGTCACATCGGAACAAATAGATCTACTCAAGCACAAATGAATGCCGGTGAACTGGATGTGGAATTGATTCCACAAGGAACTTTGATGGAAAGAATTCGTGCTGCCGGTGCAGGCTTAGGAGGAATTCTCACTCCAACGGGCGTGGGTACCATTGTGGAAGAAGGTAAACAAAAATTTACTTTCGACGGCAAAGACTATATTTTAGAAATGCCTATTAAGGCAGATTTTGCCTTTATAAAAGCCCAAAAAGCTGATAAACATGGAAACCTTGTTTATTATAAAACGGCTAGAAATAGTAATCCGGCAATGGCAATGGCTGCTAAAATCACTATTGTGGAAGTTGACGAAATCGTTGAAGTTGGCCAGCTAGATCCTGAAAATGTGGTAACTCCGGGTATTTTTGTTAATTATCTTGTGAAGAGTGAGGTGAAAGAATGTTAGATAAAAAGCAAAAAA
Organism: Candidatus Cloacimonadota bacterium; assembly: GCA_030638385.1. GTDB lineage: Bacteria > Cloacimonadota > Cloacimonadia > Cloacimonadales > TCS61 > DAOWES01. The sequence continues at coordinate 8,696 of DAOWES010000070.1, forward strand.
GAATAATGATCGGTAGAAGAATTGCCGAAGAGCTTAATGATGGTGATTTTGTTAATCTTGGCATAGGTATGCCTACCGAAGTAGCAAACCATATTCCGCTTGGAGTTAAGGTCTATTTTCATACTGAAAATGGAATGTTAGGTGTGGGGCCTGCCCCAAAACCGGGCGAAGAAGACAAAGATCTTATCAATGCCGGAGCAGGATATATAACTGAAACTGCCGGTGCTTCCTATTTTGATTCCTGTTTAAGTTTTGCCATTATTCGTGGTGGTCACCTCGACATGACTGTCTTGGGAGCTCTCCAAGTCGACCAGGAAGGAAACCTGGCAAACTGGATGATCCCGGGTAAATTGGTTCCCGGAATGGGCGGTGCCATGGATTTGGTTACAGGTACAAAAAATGTGATCATCTCGATGGAACATTGCGATAAACATGGTAATTCCAAAATCCTAAAAAAATGCACTCTCCCTCTTACTGCTGCACATTGCGTTAATATGATTGTTACTGATATGGCTGTGATGAGAGTAACTGAAAAAGGACTTCTGCTTGAAGAGATTGCTTTTTGGACAAATGTGGATGATGTAATTAAAGCAACTGATGCCGATCTTATTATCCCTGAAAAAGTAGGAATTTTTGGAAATCAATAAATCCACTTAAAAGAATATAATAGATCTCTTACTAAGTTATATTATTATAATTTGTGACACTTTGGGGCAATCAGTTGGCCAAACTTGCCCCATTTCTTTATTACCAACAAATCAACACCAACGACAAAGCTACGATTAACATCAAGAGATTAAACAAGATAGAGAAATATACAGATAATTAGTTAATATGGCTTCATTATTGCATTATACTTCATAAAAGAAATTGAGGGGGGAAAAATTATGAAAGTCTTACTAATTGATGATAACGAAGTGCTAAATTGTCTTTTGACAAAATATCTGCGCAAACATGGCCATAAAGTGGAAAATGTATTCACAGGAACTGAAGGTGTTAAAAGAGCCTTATCAACTAGATTCGATGTTATAATTACTGATTATCGGCTGCCGGATATTTCGGGAGTAGATATCCTTCAGCTAGTTAAAAAAATTAATAATACAAAAATCATGATTTCGGCATATTATACAAAAAACATTATCATGCAATCTTTGGAACTTGGTGCCACAGTTGTAGAAAAACCTTTTAGTAATAAAGAAATCCTAAAATTAGTTAATGACCAACATGACCTGGCAGTAGGATGCAACTAAAAGTTATTACGCAAATTAAAACAGATTTCATAATAAATCAATAAATTGAGTTCACTATAAAAATCCTAATCAAGTAAAAAACTTAGCTTCCTAACACTCCGGAAAGAAACGAAAGTCAATATTCTCATAATGGCAAAATATTGCTCAAAAAAGCTGAGATTCGCAAAAAGATA
>DAOWES010000162.1 GCA_030638385.1 Candidatus Cloacimonadota bacterium
AATTTGCCTTACTAATTTTGTAAATCGTTTGATCTTTTCTATTATTTGAAAGAGGAAATTTTTGTCATTCTTCCATCTTCTCTTTTACAAGCCTTTATAATTTCGGCAACTGTTGCTTCTTCCAAATAAAATTCCGTATAAGCAGAACCTATCTGAGCTAAATAATGCGCATCAGAATTTCTGATAAAAGTATATTTTTCTAAATATCCATAAACCGCGAGCAATTTATCTATATCACATTTGGCTGTAAGACCAACTGCAATGATGCTCTTATGCTCAGGAATAAAACCCAATTGCGCAATCACACTATATGCTGTAGCATCAATATGAGCCGGAAAGACAAAGCCATTATAAGCATCCACCATATCCAACATCTCTTCAAAAGTCCACATCGATGAATTTATCAAGGCTCGCTCTTCAAATCGCACAATCTCTTCTGCTGCATTTATAACTACCTGATCACCAAAAAAATCCGGATCATTTTCTATCGGCAATAAGGAATTATATAAATTATCACCAAACTCTTTTGCCTCTAACCATTTATCAAACAGAACAATCGCATGAACCTCTTCGGCAGTTTGCACCTCTACCCCGTAGATTAGCTTAATGCCAAATTCTTTCGCTATCTTTTCATATTCCAAACAATTTGCCAAAGAATTATGATCGGTTATCGCTATAATTTCAATATGATTTTGCTGTGCCTGTTCCATCACTGCTTGGGGCGACATCTCCAATCCTCCACAAGGCGATAATACCGAATGAATATGGAGATCTGCTTTGAACCAACGCATTTAAAACTCTTTAACTATGAATTTGCTTATATAAAATTCCGGCTAATTCAAAAGTATCAAGGGAACTGGAAATCATATGTATTCCCTCTTCATTCGCTTTTGAAATCACAACTTCATCAGGAATTATTCCTTTGGAAAAAACAACTATCGGAATTCCGGCCAAAGAAGCTACTGCCACTACATTAAGATGTCGCATAATAGTAATCCATGCCATATTCTCACCGGCAGAGCCCATTACATCACTTAATAAATCAGAAGCATATCCGTTTTCTACTTCCACCTCTTCTAAATGTGGAACTTTGGTAAGAACTTGACCCTTGATTTCTTTGATATATTCAACTAATTTCATCACTATTCCTTTATACTTTTTCTTAATAAAACAACACAATCATTGATCGTTGCTTCACCATTAACAATATCTTCAGCCAATGATTGACAAGTAGGATTTCCACAAGCAGAGCAATCTAAGCCGGGTAATTCGTCCATTATTTCTTTCAGCTTTTTCATTTTTACTAATGCTGTTTTAATATCTTCATCAAGTTTCATTATCGATCTTGGTTTAAGCGGAAGCACATCAAATTTTCCTTGCTCATACATCTTTAAAAAATATTCATCATGAAAATTTTTATGCTCAGCACTACGTAAAAGTCTTCTAATCCTACTCGTTGCCACAAAGGGATTTTCTATATTTAAAACTCCACCCACACAGCCATTTGTACAACTATTCATCACAACGTAATCAAATTTTTCCAATCGCTGATTCTCTATCTTTATCAACACATCATTTACATTTTCGATACCACTAACGGCTAATGTTTTCAAAGTACCATCGTTTACTTCTTCTGCTTCGGCACCACTTATTGCCCAGCTTAAACCCTTTGGATAAGTATCACATTGCAAATCAGATTCAACAATTTTATTAATATTTGGAATAATGTGATTGTATACATCTTGCACAGAAATCGCACCATCTTCTAAATTTTTATAGGTACCTTGGGGTTGATGCACCGCCGTTACTTGAGAAACACACGGCACAATTAAAAATATTCCTACTTCATTTTCTTGTAAATTATGCTCTTCACATATTTTCTTACGATAATAAACAGAAAGCACACTCATTGGAGCTTCCACATGAAACACATTTTGCAAAAGCGAAGGAAATCTTACCTGTATAAGCCTTACCACAGCAGGACAATTGCTGGATATTATTGGCCTTATATCGGTCTTTTTAATATATTCACGCACAATTTTGCTCATTGTTTCTGTAATCATAGATTCTTCGGCAACTTCGTCAAAACCTACAGTTAACAAGGCTTTCTTAGCTGTCATATAACCAACAGATTCGCGAAATTGTCCGGCGTAGGAAGTAGAAATAATTGCCAATTTATACTTAAACTTATCAATTATTTCTAATGAATCAGCACAAGTATGGATTGCATCAAATTTACACGCAACTACGCATTTCCCGCAATCGATACATTTGTCATCATCCAATTGCACTTTGCCATTTCTAATTCGAAGTGCCTGGGTAGGACAAACTCGAACACATTTCGTACACCCTGTACAGTTTTCAGAAACTAATTTTATCGCATGAAAATATTTTTTTTCTTTCATAATCCACTTCTTTAAAAATATGTTAAAATCTCCAAATATGTCCGTTCACCTTCTCCGGAAATTATATGCATTACATCAGAATTCTTTTTAATATTGGGCAGTCCAAGACCTGCTCCAAATCCCATTTCTCTCACCATATCATCTGCGGTAGAAAATCCGGGTACCATCGATTGCTCGATATCTTTCATTCCCGGTCCAAAATCGTGAAAAATCACATGAACCAAATTGGAATAAATATTACACAATATGTCCGCACCATCTGCATGAGCTGTACAATTTATTTCAGCCTCATATGACGAAATTGCCACTGTCCGTAAAATTGCACCTTCCACACCAATTCTCTTTAATGATAACTTTATCTCAGCTGAAGCTTTACCGGCATTAACAAAATCCCTTTTACCAACAGTAAATTCAAGGTTAAGATCCGGTTCAGGCGCATTTGCTAAAAACTCTCTTGCCTTTGCCTCAAAACCGTCTTTAAAATACCAATATTCAGCCATCTAAATCTTACAACTTCTTAACCCATTATTATACAGTATGCCACTGCTTTCATAAAGAGTTAGCTGAGTTGTCACAAGCGGTAAGTTGCGTTCCTCTGCCATTTTTATCAATTCATCTGACGGCCTTTTGCCACGCACAAATACAATTCCCAAAAGATCAATCATATCTGATAATCTGATAATTTGTGGATTTGTAAGACCGGAAAGTAATAATGTCGGCTCTTGCGTTCTCATTAGAATATCACTAATAAGATCTGCACCAAAAGCACAATCTACATCAACTTCCAAATCCGTATTTGCTGTCAAAACTTCACATTGAAGCAATTCAACAATCTCTTTAAATTTCATCTTTTCTCCCTCCGTAGTAGAGAACACAATTTAAACTTTTATATTATTTTATTTTCTTTAATCTATTCTGAGCGATAAAACATTCTCATTTAATGCAAAATCTTTTTCTGAATGTTTGGAGTCAAGAAAAAAAGAAACTACAAAAAGCGACTTAACTACTATTAAATAACACCATTGCGAATTATTCTCAGCCTTGAGACAAAGTGATGATTTCCTACTAAAATTAACCTTTTAAAACTGAACCATTTTAGTCATTATTTTGAATATTTACGTTTATTGAATGAGTTCATCATAAAAACCCTAATCAAGGGAAAAGCCGGCCTTTACACTTCTAACTTGAAGTAATGCCTTAGAATTAATATCTGGGCTTTATATTTTCGTGATCATCCGTCTTAATTCGTGGCCAAAGACCTTTTTAAAAGTTGATTTTTTGAATTGATTTTAGATTTGCAAAAAACATGGTACGCCCGAGAGGATTTGAACCTCCGACCCTCAGATTCGGAATCTGATACTCTATCCAGCTGAGCTACGAGCGCACAGGATTTCAGAAATATTTTGAGACTTTTAATTGTCCAATAATTTTTTGTGCCTTCGTGACTTGGTGGTGAAATTAAAACAATTTATTCAGTAAACTCATTTGCTAATTGACAATTTTATAGAAAAATTTCACTTAAATTGTTTTAGATATTAATTGCTAAATCAAAAAAATTATCCGGGGAAAAATATAATGAAAAACAATATTATCATCATCCTATTATTGCTCTTATTTTCTACACTTTTGGCAGAAAAAGCTATTATAAGAATTCAAAATCCTTCAGAAAAAAGTGTCAGAGATTACTACAAAACAGCTGATGTCGCGGCTTATATACCCGGAAAATATATCGATCTCGTTGTTCCGGTAGCCGAAGCACAAGAACTTGCCGAGGCAAATCCAGAGATCACAATAACTCAAACTGAAACTCAATTGAAAAAAAACCTGCAAACTAGAGACTTAGCAGGCTATCGTAATTATGAAGATCTTTTAGCTGAGCTACAAAATCTTGAAGCAACCTATCCGAACATTTGCAAACTTTACAATCTTGGTGGAAGCAGAGGAAAAGAATATGCTTTGCTAGGAAACAGTTATTATGATGATTTCAATCACGAAATCTGGGGCTTAAAAATCTCTGATAATGTCGATTTAGAAGAAGATGAACCAAACATTTATTTTATGGGAGAGCACCATGCTCGCGAGCCAATAAGCCTTGAAGTGGTAATGTATGCGGCAAATCACATTTTAGAAAATTATGGAACCGATACGGAAATTACAGAAAACATAAACAACACTGAAGTTTGGTTTGTGCCTTTGGTAAATCCGAATGGTCATAAAATCGTAATGGATGAA
>DAOWES010000062.1 GCA_030638385.1 Candidatus Cloacimonadota bacterium
CCTAAAGCCCTTTTTTTAGGATCCGATTCCTCTATTTGAATCTGCAAAGCTTTTTCTAGGATTGTTGCATCAATAATCCCTTTTTTAATTAATAGCTGACCGAATCTAGATTTACCTAGCACATTACTCTCCTTTTCTTACATTGCAGTTGTATCTGGTGATACCAAAGCTATTTCAGAAGATACAATTGTCAATAATGTTATGACGATTGCAATAAAGGCGCCAATAATTGATTGAACAGAATCAATGAGAACTTCCATTTTATAAGTTGTCTCTTTTTCGTAAAAGGCAGAAATCTGCTTAGCTGAAGATAATATATTGCCGGCTTCGGTTCCTGATTTTAATCTATTGATCGTACTTCGGTTAAAGACATCAGCTTTTATTAAGGCAGGGATTAATCCCATCCCTTCTTTTAACATGAGAGGAATGGTTACTTGCTTAATGCCGTGTTCAATAAAGGAATTTCTACATGCTTCAGCCGAAGCTGTAAGTGTTTCGATATTATTTTCTGAACCGGAATAGATGGCGGCAAATACTCTAAAGAAAATTTCAATGCTGGATTTATGAAGTAGATGTCCAATTAGGGGTAAGGTTATTATGAATTTATCGCGTTTGATTCTTCCTTGGGGGGTTCGCCAATATGAGGTCAGCATTATAACTGGGGTTACAATCAACAAACCTATTATCCACCAACTAGCTCCGATGAAGTTACTTAGTTTCAGCGTTGCTGCAGTCATGACGGGAAGCTCAATGTTAAAACTTTCAAAGAGGCCGGCTGTTTTGGGGAATATTACACCAATATAATAACCAACAGCAATAAGCATAAATAATACGGTCATGGCGGGGGATAGGAGAGCTTTTTTTAAACTTTTTTTATACTCCATGTCACGTTCCATGAATTTTGCTGTGGCTTGGTGAACTTCTGCCATATTACCGGATTTTGTGGCTAAGCCAAGCATGTAAGCAGGGAATTTTCCAAAAATATCTTGATAACGAGCAAAAACTTCAGTTCCTTCTTTACCTTTTTTTAATTCACTTTCAATTTTTTTTAATGCTTCTCGCATAGCTAAATTTGGCTCATCATCGGCAAGCATTCTTAATATTTTATCATAAGTCATTTTTTCATTGAGCAAAAATGTGCTAAGATTGATAAACATCAATACTGTCGCATAAGGAGGTTTGCTTTTTATGTCCATTAATGCTGGTTCAATAAAAATGTTCTTATAACCCATTTTTTTTAAGGCATTTGATACTTCAGATTTATCAAACGCATATTGACGCCCACTAATTTTCTTGCCACTATCTAGTTTGACTTTAAATAGAAATAAACGTTTTTTTATAATAGATTTAATGACGAGATTGTGCTTAATTGCAATTATGTCTACATTCTTCTGAGCATCCCGCTTGTTTTTGGCGTAGATTATTCCCTGAACAGATCTTCTGTCACTGGTGATGGCATGATATCTAAATTCACTAAGCATTGGTGATCTCCCTATCTTGATTATCCATAAATAAGAAACAAATGTTGTATTATTTTGTCAATGAGAAATCTGAACCGTTATGATTAAATATACTAAAAAAAATCATATTTCCCACATTGAAGGAAAATGGAGTATTTGTACTGCTATTTGTTAAAATGTATGAGATGAAAAAAAAGGCAGTAATTAACTGCCTTTTAAATTTGATTTACCTGCTTGATCTTACCCTGTAGCTAATACAATTACAGGAGTAGCGCTAGTAGGACCTACAGCGCAAGTAGAACCATTACCTGTATTACCAGTAGCTGAGGCAGAAACTGTGATAACATATGCGGCACCAGTTCCAGTGACAGTATATGTAGCATTGTTGTTGGTTATTGCAGCATCGTCTCCCCAACCTAACCAGAGTCCTGCAGCTGCAGCTGTGGTAGCTGCGGCACCTTTAGCTCCACCCATTGATGATGGAGTGTTTTCAAAAGCGATTAATTGAGCTCCAAAACTCTGTAAATCGGTAGCTATTGCTTGCATAGCTCCTGAATCTTTTTGTGTATTAAACATCTGAATACCTACAGATACTGCTACACCTACGATAATTACACTAAGTACGATTAAAAGAATTTGTTGTGTTCCCATTTGGGTCCTCCTGGTTTTTTTCTTTTTTTTTATTACATAATAATTTTCACTAAATCCACATCTATATATTAAGCAGGAAGTGTGCCAAACTAAAATAAAAATAAATCTTTCTGTTTTATTCGATTCATCCCTTTTAATAAGTGTGGTTATTGAATCCACTCTAGCCAAGGGTGGATTCATAAATATGTTAGGAAATCATCAAGTTTTTGGAAACCGATGGATCGGTTAAAATCCTCAATGTCCTTATTAATCACCAACTTACCTGTTTTGCCTGAGGTGGTTAATAAAACAAGAAAGAGTTCTTAATCGTTTTAACTGTTTGGCATTTTATTAAATTCAACTTTCTTGAGAGAGCTGATTGAAAAATTATTAAATGAGATAAAAAAAAATAGAAGAATTAATACAATTGAATGATTGTCATGAAAATATGTCAAAGTGATTGTTGGTGTAATAAAGAAGTGACAGGCGGGGTGGCGCTTGGGTGGCATCCCGCCCCATTCCACCTCGTCTTTTTTCTTTGTGCCTCTTCGTGCCTTCGAGCCTTTGTGGTCACCTCTTTCCCCAGCTTATAGTAATATCAATAAAAAAAGCCCACATTACATATTGAATGTGGGCGAGTATCTGAATTATGAAATCTAACCTTTGTGTTTTCTCTTTGCGCTCTTGGCTTCCTTAGCGCCTTTGCGTGGAAGCCATCCAAAGGTTTATCTGCCTCTGGCATGGCTGGTAAACCTCAGAAAGACATTTTGTTTGATTTTCTGAAGCTATCCGGGTTAATGTCATATTTACTCATTTTATTATAAAGATTTTGGCGTTTGATGCCTGAAATTTCTGCTGCCTTTGTAATCTCTCCATGTGTTTTGGAAAGGAGTTTAATCAGGTATTTTTCTTCAAAAGCATTTTTTGCTTCATTAAAAGGAATATGGAAAAGTTGCTGTAAAGAATTTGGGTCTGTGTTCGGATATTTTTTTATATTATCAGGGAGGTCATCAACTAAAATTTTATCGTGAATAGATAAAGCAACGGCGTGCTCAATTGCATTTTTTAATTCTCGAACATTTCCTTTCCAAGGAGAGGAGGATAGGATAGCCATAACCGGTTCAGAAATGGTAAGCTCCGGTTTATTGTATTTTTGGGAAAAAATCTTACTGAATTCCAATGAAAGCAATTTTATATCTTCAACTCTTTCTCTTAGTGGTGGAATTGTGATATTAATAATGTTTAATCTATAGTAGAGGTCTTCTCGAAAATTACCATTATTAACTTCTTGTAGAAGGTCTTTATTCGATGCAGCAATAATGCGTGTGTCAATGCTAATGTCTTTATCATCTCCTACGCGTCTGATAACATTTTTTTCAAGTGTACGTAGAAGTTTAATCTGGAAGGCAGGAGATGTTTCGGAAATTTCATCAAGAAATAAAGTTCCTCCATCTGCTTCTTCAAAATAACCAATTTTATCTTTTATGGCACTGGTAAAAGCGCCTTTGATATGCCCAAATAATGCACTTTCAAGTAAGCTTTCCGAAAGACTACCGCAATTAAATGCCACAAATTTGTTGTTTCGGTGATTGCTGTTTTTAAATATCAATTCGGCAAACATCTCTTTTCCTACTCCGGTTTCACCATTTAGGAGGACTGTGGCATCCAAGGGCGCAATTAATTTGATTTTTTTCATAATTTTTTGCATTTTGGTGCTATTGCCAATAATGTGAGATCTATCGAAATCTTTTTCAAGCTCATGTTGTAATCTTTTAATTTCAGCTGCTTGCCATTTTGAGCGAAGAATTTTTTGGGTAATAATATTTAATAATTCAAGATTATCTAATGGTTTTTCTATAAGTTCTTCTGCTCCTAGCTTCATTGCTTCCACTGCAATTTCGATGGATGCTTTTCCGCTAATTATCACAACAGAAATCTCCGGCCATTTTTGCTTAATGTTCTTAAGTAATTCCATCCCATCTTCTCCGGGCATTACTAAATCTGTCATAACTATTTGATATTGATTTTGTGAAATTAGCTGGAGCGCAATAAGGGCAGATTCTGCGACATCTACCGAATATTCTTTCTTTAGCTGTCTGCTGAAAATATCTCTTGTATCTTGCTCATCATCTACAATTAATATTCTTGCTTTATTGTTTTCGTTCATGAAAAGTCCTATTATTTTACATTTTAGGGAAAAAGAGTTTGAAAGTTGTGCCTTTTTCTATTTGAGATTCAACTTCGATTTTTCCATTGCATTTTTCAATTATTGTTTTAGTTAAAGCTAAGCCCAAGCCGTAGCCACTATTTTTGTTATTAGTTTTGGAAGTGTAATTGATATTAAATATTTTATCTAATTTATTGTTTGGAATTCCATGTCCGCTATCAGTGATTTGTAGAGTTATATAGTTGTCTGTCATATAGGTTTTGATGATTAATTCCTTTTGAGGGCTGTTTTGCATCGCATCAAAAGCATTATTGAAAATATTGGCTATACATAAACTAATGTCACTATAAACTGCATTAGTATATTTAATCTCTTTGGATAAATTTTTCTCAACAATGACATAGTGTTTGAAGAAAAGATTATATTCGCACATTTCAA
>DAOWES010000084.1 GCA_030638385.1 Candidatus Cloacimonadota bacterium
AAATGAACATATGATAAAAGTTGTCCAATTCCTTGCTTAATACAATCATCAGTCCCACTTGCAAGAGTAAAATTTTCAAAACTATATTTTCATCTATATCACAATTCTAGTATGTCCATGATAATATTCATCACGCAGTTTTTTGATATTTTCATTTTCAAGATAGCTTTCGAAATCCATTTTTTGATCAATTATTCCACTTGGAGTTATCTCAATTATTCTATTTGCAATTGTGCTGATAAATTGATGATCATGCGAAGAAAAAAGTAAAATTTCATTATAGGAAATCAAACTGTTATTTAAAACAGAAATTGTCTCAAGATCAATATGACTTGTAGGTTCATCCAAAATAATAACATTGGAGTTACTCATCATTATCTTTGAAAGCATGCAACGAGCTTTTTCTCCACCCGATAAAACATTAGCTTGTTTGAGAGCATCTTCACCAGTAAATAACATTCTTCCTAAAAATCCACGAATATAAGATTCATCATTATTATCTGTATATTGGTTTAACCATTCAGTCAAAATTAGATCATTATCAAAAAATTCGCTATTATCTTTTGGGAAGTATGAATTACTAATTGTTTGTCCCCATCTGAAAGTTCCTGAATCCGGCTCAATATTCTCATTGAGAATTTGGAATAATGTAGTTTTGAAAATATTATCAGATCCAACAAAAGCAATTTTATCACCTTTATTAACCGTTAAGCTGAAATCTTTAATTACTTCAACCCCATCAATGGATTTTGATAAATTTTCGATTTCTAAAATCACGTTTCCGCATTGGCGATCTGCTTTGAAGGAAATGAAAGGAACTTTTCTGGATGAAACCGGAATTTCATCTAAAGTCAGTTTTTCAAGTTGCTTTTTTCTGGAAGTTGCTTGTTTCGCTTTAGAAGCATTTGAGCTAAATCGGTCAATAAATGCTTTAAGATCTTTGATTTTGTCTTCTTTTTTTCTATTAAGATTCTTCATCTGTTTTACAGCTAATTGACTCGCTTCATACCAGAAATCATAATTTCCCACAAATAGTCTTATCTGATGAAAATCAATATCTGCAATATGTGTACATACTTTGTTGATAAAATGCCTGTCATGAGAAACAACAATTACAGTATTTTCAAATTTGTAGAGAAAATTCTCTAACCAAATTACAGATTCTAAATCAAGATGGTTTGTAGGCTCATCCAATAATAAAATGTCCGGGTTTCCAAAAATAGCTTGAGCTAAAAGAACTCTTACTTTCAGCCCACCATCCAATTCTTTCATTTTTTTCGTATGCAATTCTTCAGAAATCCCGAGTCCGCTCAAAAGAGAAGCAGCTTCCGTTTCTGCATCCCACCCATTTAAGTCTGCTAATTCAACCTCCAAATATCCGGCTTTCATTCCATCTTCATTGGTGAAATTTTCTTTGCTATACAAAGCATCTTTTTCAATGATAATTTCGTATAATCTTTTGTGCCCCATAATTACTGTTGCAAGAACTTCAAACTCATCATATTTGAATTGATCCTGTTCAAGGATAGCAATCCTTTCATTTTTTCCTATTGTAACTGAGCCTTTTTGCGGTTCAATTTCGCGGGATAATATTTTGAGAAAAGTTGATTTCCCTGCTCCATTGGCACCGATTAATCCATAACAATTCCCCGAAATGAATTTCAAATTTACATCACTAAATAACGGTTTGCTCCCTAAAGCAAACGTAACTTCATTTACATTTAACATTTTTATTCCTTTTATTTATAATTAATTATTATTTCTGAAAGCTATACAAATCGAATGCAACCTTATAAATAAGTCTTTGCCTTAAATTCATGTATACTTCGAGTTTAATTTTATCGAGACAAAGTTTCTAAGTACCATCTCTGCATCAAGTAAAAAAGAATTTTTATCTCTTTTACATCTGAAAATAAAATAAAAAAACCTCCCTAAAAAAAATATTTGACAAGCAAAATCACAAACCCGACTTTGTAGTCATTACAAAAATGAGACCATAACAAAGGAGGAGTGATGCAAGACATTATAGAGATACTAAAAGAACACAACATAGCGCCTTCCATGCAACGCGTAAAAATACTTGAATACTTACAAAACAACAGAATCCACCCTACCGCCGATATAATTTATCAAGCACTAATGGATGAGATACCAACTCTCTCTAAAACAACAGTATATAATACTTTGAATGCTTTTATAGAAAAAGGGATATTGGTCGCTTTATCCCTGTTTGAAAATGAAGTACGATATGAATATAACACAGATCCCCACATTCATTTCAAATGTTCAATTTGCGGCAAAATCTATGATTTGGACAAATCTTATGACCTTTATAAAGATGATTTCATTGATGGGCACAAAGTTACCGAACATCATGTTAACTTAAAGGGGATTTGTAAGAATTGCGTGAAACCCACCACGCGGAGTACACAGAGATTACCTGAGATCGCAAAAAGGAAAATTACTAAGTTCCATACTCTGCGTTCTTAAAATTACTTAGCGCACTTGGCGTGGAATCCACCATTAGCGTGAAACATGAGGTGAATATGACTGAAAATGAATTAGCAACTAAGATTATTGGTGTTGCAATTGATATTCATAAAAAACTTGGGCCAGGTCTGCTTGAGTCAGTTTATGAAAATACTCTGGCGTATGAGCTTAAAACAGCTGGTTTGGAGATTCAACAACAGGTTGCCATGCCAGTAGTTTACAAAGATGTGAAAATGAAAGTAGGATACCGTGTTGATTTACTGGTAGAAAATAAGGTCATTGTTGAATTAAAGTCGGTTGAAAATCTTTTACCGGTTCATTATGCACAAACGTTAACTTACATCAAGCTCTCTGATTTAAAATTGGCATTATTGATAAACTTTAATGAAAAACTTCTAAAGAATGGTATTCATCGAATTGTAAATAATCTATAAATAGTTTTAAGAAACCTAACCACGCGGAGTACACAAAGATTGCCTGAAATCGCAAAAAGGAAAATTACTAAGTTCCATACTCTGCGTTCTTAAAATTACTTAGCGCACTTGGCGTGAA
>DAOWES010000303.1 GCA_030638385.1 Candidatus Cloacimonadota bacterium
ATTCACCATATTTATATACCTTCAGATGCTTCTAAAGATCAAACATATATGATTTGGAAATTGACTCAAGAACAGCTTTCCAAAACTATTTTCCCCATTGCCCAATATACAAAAACAGAAGTAAGAGATTTGGCGTGTAAATTTGAAATTCCTGTTCATGGAAAAAAGGACAGTCAGGAAATTTGTTTTATCAAAGATCACTATAAAGAATATTTATCGCAATATATGCAAATTATTCCCGGTGATATTGTTTTGCAAAATGGCACAGTAATTGGGAAACATAGAGGTTTGCAGTTGTACACTATTGGCCAACGAAAAGGCTTGAATACACCATGGGATAAACCACTTTTTGTTTTACGATTGGATGTGAAAAAAAATCGAATTATCGCTACAGATGAACCTGCCGATTTGGAGTTGGACTCTTTTGAGATTAATGAAGTTAATTGGATAAGTGGCTCTGTACCGCATAATATTTCTCAATTGAAAGTAAAAATTCGCTATAATAGCCCGGCAGTAGCAATTAGCAATTTAGAGATACATGAACATTATATAAAAGTTTTATTACAAAAACCTGCCCGAGCAATCACTCCCGGACAATCTGCTGTTTTCTATTTTGAAAACGAATTATTGGGTGGCGGGATTATTAAATAATTAAAGGAAGAGCAAATGAAAAAGGTTCACTTAATAGTTGGTGCCCGACCAAATTTTATGAAAATGGCACCTCTTTATAAAGAATTTAAAAAATATCCCGATGAGTTTGAAGTTAAACTTATTCACACCGGACAACATTACGATGAGAGGATGAGTAAATTCTTTTTTAATGATTTGCAAATGCCGGTACCGGATGAATATTTAGAAGTTGGCTCCGGAACTCATGGTAAACAAACTGCCCGTATTATCGAGCGCTATGAAGAAGTTCTTTTGGCAGATAAACCCAACCTTGTGATTGTGGCCGGAGATGTGAATAGCACAGTTGCTTGTGCATTGGATGCTGTTAAATTGCATATTCCGGTGGCACATTTGGAAGCCGGTTTACGAAGCTTTGCCAAGACTATGCCGGAAGAAGTGAATCGCATTATGACAGATGTAATCTCAGATTATCTGCTTACTCCTTCGCCGGATGCCGATGAGAATCTTATCAAAGAAGGAAAACCTAAAGATAAAATCTATTTTGTGGGAAACATTATGATCGATTCTTTAGTGCAATATAAGCACAAAGCAAAAGAATCTAAAATCTTAGATGAAATTAATGTAGCGCCTCAAGATTATGCTTTGATCACATTACATCGACCTTCCAATGTAGATAGTGAAGCTGGCTTACTTACCATTTTGAATGCTTTTGAAGAAATTAGTAAAGATGTGAAGCTTGTTTTCCCCATTCATCCTCGCACAACCAAACAAATTGAATTATTTGGTTTGAAAGAGAAAGTGAAAAATATGAAAAATTTATATTTAATCCCACCGGCCGGATATTATGATTTCTTGAACTTACAGATGAATGCAAAATTTATTTTAACTGATTCCGGCGGAATTCAAGAAGAATCAACATATTTTGGAGTACCATGTTTAACTTTGCGACCAAACACAGAGCGCCCCATCACTATTTGGGAAGGTACAAATCAATTAGTGAAACTGGAAACTTCCGATATTATTAGAGCAGCTAAGAAGATTATTGCTGGAGATCTGAAAAAAGGTAAAATCCCAAAATATTGGGATGGTCATACAGCAGAAAGAATTGTTCAGATATTTAGAAGTTAGAAAATTTCGTAGACATATTGCACGCTCCACTTCGAAGTTATTAAAGAGTTCTACATAATTAAGACTTCTGCAAAACCTCACCCCGGACCTATCCTCGCAGGAGAAAGCCGGAGAAATAATAGCTTTGATCGAAATCGTTTTTGAAAATTATTCCAAAAAAATAAAAGACTTTAACTGTTTACCACCGACCTGTTGTGATCTAATGTGATTTGGGAGGAGTTATGAATAAGACAAAGATCGTTTGCACTTTAAATAGCCATCAAGATGCTGAATTATTCGACCAATTAATTGAAGCCGGAATGGATGTTGCCAGATTAAATTTTTCTCATATGTCTCATAAAGATGGAATTAAAATCGCAAATATCCTTAAGGAAGTTCGTAAACGAAGAACAAATCGAGCACTAGCTATTATGTTGGATACAAAAGGCCCTGAAGTTAGGATTTTTGGTCATCAGCATAACATTGATATCACAAAAGATGATGAGATCAAAATTAGAAGTTACCTTGAAGCGGACATATATGACCAAATTTTGGAAGCAGATAATGAATTTATTACAAATTTACCGGCGATAGAAGAGAAAGTAGAAATTGGCCAAAAAATACTTTTGATGGATGGATTACTCGAAGGAAGTGTAATAGCAAAAGATGATGGGTGTATTAGAGTTAAAATAAGAAATAGTGGAGAAATTAGGCCCAAAGGCCATCTAACTATTCCAAATATAAATTATGATCTTCCATTTATTTCCGATAAAGATAAAGCCGATATAGAATTGGCTATCAGAAATGAGTTTGAATATATCGCTCTTTCATTTGTAAGTAAAAAGAAAGATATCGATGATGTACGAAAAATTATCGCAAAAACCGATAGTAATTCAGAAATTAAGCTTATTGCCAAGATCGAAAATAAACAGGCGGTAGATAATCTTCAAGATATTATAAATGCTTCTGATGGAGTGATGGTTGCCCGTGGTGATTTGGGGGTTGAACTTGATATCGAAGCTGTTCCAATTATTCAAAAGAGAATAATTAAACAGTGCTATTTAAGCGGAAAGCCGGTTATTACAGCTACTCAAATGCTTGAATCAATGATAAAGAATCCTGTGCCAACCCGTGCCGAAACGTCAGATGTGGCCAATGCCTGTTACGATTTAACTTCAGCAGTAATGTTATCGGGAGAAACAGCTATTGGACATTATCCAAAGTTAGTTGTGGAAACAATGAATCGTATAATTGGAAAGGTAGAAGCTAGTTTCCAGTATGATGATTTTTTTGCTGGCTTGGTAAAAGAAAGATTGGATAGAACTTCTATTATCGCTTATAATGCTATTTCTACAGCGTATCAATGTAATGCAAAAGCGTTGATGGTGTTTACGTTAAGTGGATATTCCGCTAGAATGATTTCAAAATTAAGACCAGGAATCCCGATTTATGTTTTCACGCCGATTGAATCTGTTTATAATCAATTAGCTTTAAATTGGGGAATTAATCCCTATTTGATAGAACATGTTGGCACTGATTTTGAGAGAATGGTAGCTAGGGCTATGAAATTGGCACGTTCTGAAAAATTATTAGAGCAGGGTGACGCTGTGATTATTGTGGCAGGATTGCCGATGGGGAAACACGGTACGACAAATATTATTCGTTTGGAAAATGTAGAAAAAGCTTCCGTTGAAGGAAAAGTTTTACATGAAGGAACAGTTGCCGCTCCCATCATTCACATCAATTCAATCGAAGACTTGAAAAATCGTGAGATAAATAATAAGATTATTTTACTGAAGAATTTTGATAATAGTTTCCTTGAATATTTGAAATCAGTGGCGGGAATTGTTACGGAAAATGAAGAAAATATAGATATTCTTCAATATCTAGCTGATCGTTATGATATTCCAATTTTGATAAATGCAAAACTTGCTTCTTCCAAAATCCCGGATGGAACTTCAGCTGAACTGGATAGTGAAAATAAGTGTATCCGTGATATCTAAATTTCTAAAAATAGAGTTTACTCTAAAAACCTTAAAAACACAAAAGCAGATCTAGAAAAATTCTAAATCTGCTTTTGTTCAATATAGTTTACTAAAGTAATTCGTTTAATTTATCTGCTATTTTTTCTTTTGCAACCAGACCAACGAGTTGTCCTTCCACTTGCCCATCTTTAAAAAAGAGTATAGTTGGAATTGACATTACATTGTATTTAGCGGCAATTGCAGGATTATCATCAATGTTGATTTTAACTACTTTTGCTTTACTATTAAATTCTGCGTTGATCTCTTCCATTGTAGGAGCCAAAGCGCGACAAGGACCACACCAAGGAGCCCAAAGGTCAACTACGACAGGGCAAGATGCATTAGTCACTTCGTCAGTGAAGTTGTTTTCATTTACTTCGATTAAAGCCATCATTTCTCCCTAGGTTACGATTGCTAAAATATCCGCCCTGGATACAATCAGGTATTTTTTGCTATCAAGCTCCACTTCTGTGCCACCATATTTAGCATATAAAATTTTATCGCCGATTTTTACAATCTCTTGCAATTCTTCATCTGTTCCAACAGAAATAACCGTACCAATAAGTGGTTTTTCTTTAACTGTCTCGGGAATGATAATTCCACCAACATTTTTTTCTGCAGCTTGGCCTTTAATCTCGATAACTACACGATCATCAAGTGGTTTTAAAATCATTTTAAATCCTCCGTTTATTCATTATTTAAGTAATTTTTTTTAACGTGCTAAGTTTTTCTCGTCAAGCTGTTTTTGCTAGAATTTCTCTTTGAGTTTGGCTATTATCTCAGATAATGCTATCTCAGCTTGTTCGCCTGTTTCCATGTTTTTTAAATTTATCTTATCGTTGGCAAGTTCGTCGTCACCCAGGATAAGAACGTAATCTGCATTTATGCGATTTGCTGATTTCATTTGTGCTTTTATTGAATGTTTATCGGGGTCAAACTCCGAGGCAATGCCATTAGCTCGGAATTTTGCCAGTAAACTTGGCGCAAATTCATCGGCATTTTCTCCTAATGTAACTAAGAAAATGTTTGGTTTTTGTTCTTCTCCAAAACTAATGCTCTCTGCTTCCATCGAAAGAAGTAAACGCTCGAAACCGCCGGCAAAACCAATTCCGGGAACATCACGTCCTCCCATTTGCTTCACCAATCCATCATAGCGTCCACCGCCGATAAGAGTGTTTTGTGCACCCAGATTTGTGTCTATAAATTCAAAGGCTGTTTGGGAATAATAATCAATTCCACGTACGATTAATGGATTTATTATGAAGTCAATATTCATTTTGGTTAGGTATTCTTGAACTTTTTCAAAATGAATTTTGCACTCTTCATCTAAATATTCCAACATCGAAGGAGCCTTGACTGCGAAGCTTTTGCAGGTTTTATTTTTACAGTCTAAAAGTCTTTTAGGGTTTTTCTCAATCCTTCTTTGGCAATCATTACATAGTTCATTCAAATGAGGTTTGAAGTAGTTGACTAGAGCTTGGTCATAATCATCGCTACAATTACTGTTTCCAATACTGTTTATTTCCAAATTGTAATTTTTCAAACCAACTTTTTTTAGAAATGTATCGGCAAAGGCAATGGTTTGCGCGTCAACGAGAGGGTTTTCACTTCCGAAATATTCAATCCCATATTGATAGAATTGGCGATATCTTCCTTTCTGAGGTCTGTCATAGCGAAACATTGGTCCCATGTAATATACTTTTGAGGAGTTTGGTTGTAAGTCGAGGTTGTTTTCGACCAAAGAGCGAACAACAGAAGCTGTACCCTCGGGGCGTAATGCCAAAATTCTTCCTTTCTTATCAGAAAATTTGTACATCTCTTTTTCAACGATATCAGATGTATCGCCCACGCTTCGCTCAAAAAGGGCTGATGTTTCAAATATTGGAGTTACAATCTCTTTAAAATTATACAGTTTTGCAACTTCACGAAAGATGTTTTGAACATATTGCCATTTATAGCTTTCAGTAGGTAGGATATCGTAAGTGCCGCGGGGTATTTTGTGTTTTGTCATAAAATAATTTTTCTCCGTAATTCTTATCTAAGCTTTAGAATTAATAAAGTGTGCACCTACATTCGATACCTATCTTTGCAAAGAAATACCAGTTAGCTCAGATCAAGTAGACCAACGGCACATCGTAAGTTCTGCTTATTGCTGCTCCCTTCCGGATCTGACAAGGTTCACAGTTCACAATTGCGCTGGGCTTAATCATCAACACCACTTCTTATAACAATACTCAGAATCAGTATTCTCGTGCAGGAATTCAGTCCCCCTATAGCGGATTGAGGGTTACAAGGCGCCGCTACTGCCCCACCTAGCACAGAGGCATACTTTTTTTTCTGGTTGTTTGTGTCAAGAAAGCATTTTAGCCAAATGAGATGATTATACCGGAGTTGAAATTGAGACTGTGTTTATGCTCAAAAGAAATCATTAATATTGATTTTTCAGCTTATGTGTACTGTGTGTGGATAACTTGTGCATTACTATGTTTACAAACTTGATCCAAAAGACCTAAATGTAAGCCAAAAAAGAAAATAGAGATAATGTGGAAAACATGTGCATAACTCGTGGATAAGTGGGCAACATTGAGGGTGGAAATTAGCTATCTGTACTAGAAATAAGGAGTTCTGCATTTAGAGGCCAGATTGAATACTGTGGATAACTCAGTGTATAAATAGTTTATTGGTAGGTGTGTATTAAAGACCGGTAAACCTTTGGATGGCAGGCAAGCCACAATGATACGAGATGTTTTTGTTGTAATATTGCCTGAATAATCCGCAGGATTTTATTCATTTTAAAGATAGGTTTTAACCTATCGGGAAGTTAGCTTACTAATCCAATATAGACATTTCATAAGAGCAACGTGAAAGAATTCCCTCCAAAGGTTTACCTGCCTCTGGCATGGCGGGCAAGCCTCAATGTGAGGAATTGAAATGAGAATAAATGTCACCTAAGCTTTTCCCAAAAAAAAAAAGGCGAGAAACAAAATTCTCGCCTTTTTAATTTATCTATACTTTTTTTTACATTCTATCAACGGATTCAATACCTAGCAAATCTAAGCCTTGGCGAATTATCTCAGCAGTTTTTTGGGCTAATAGCAAACGACTGTTGCGCTCTTCATTTTCCGCCTTGAGGAATGGCTTAACATTATAATAACTATTGAATTTTTGTCCCAATTCAAAAAGATAATCTGCGACCATATTTGGTTTGCAGTTCTCGCCGGCTTTTAGTACAGCATAAGGGAATTGAGAAAGCTTAAGCGCAAGTGAGTGATCAATTTCATCAGCTATTTGCAAATTTGTTTCATCAATACTGATATTCTGCTCTGCTGCTTTACGGAAAACAGATTTGATACGGGCATGCGTGTATTGCAGATATGGAGCTGTATTACCTTCGAAACTTAGCATTTTATCCCAATCAAAAATAACCATACTTTGAGGGTTTTTGCTAAGATCGGCATACTTGATAGCACCAACACCTATTTTTTCAGCAATTATCTTTTTTTCCTCTTCCGGTAAGTTTGGATTTTTCTCTTCGATTACTTGACGAACACGCTTTACAGATTCATCTAACAATTCTTCCAACCTAATTACATTACCTTTACGAGTGGAAAAAATTCCATCTTGGAAGCGCATTATCCCAAACCAAATGTGCTCTTTATTAATCTTCCAATCTAACATGTCTGAAATCTTGAAGAACTGCTTGAAATGTGTTTGTTGGCGTTCATCTGTCACGTAGATCGCCTTGTTCAGATTATAATTGTCTTTCTTGTGTTGCAAGCAGGCAAGATCTGAAGTTGAGTAAAGAAAAGCTCCATCCTTTTTTTGTACAATGCAAGGATGCAGGTTTTCCTCTTCTTCAAAAAATACAACCAGTGCATCTTGGCTAAATCTTGCTAAGCCTTTTTCTTTTAATAAATCTATTATACCCGGCATCATATCATGATAAAAAGATTCTCCTCGATATTCATCAAATGAGATATTTAATCTATCATAAACTTTGTTGTATTCATCCAAAGAAACTTGGATGAACTCTTGCCATAATCTAAGATTCTCTTCATCGCCATCGTGTAATTTCTTTAGCTCTTTACGCGCTAAATCATTAAGCTCCGGATTTTCCTCCGCTTCTTGAGCAAATTTCACATAAATTCGTTCCAATTCCTCGATTGCGTTCTCTTTGTATTTAGCTTCATCCAACCAGTTTCGATAACCGATGATGAGCTTACCGAATTGTGTTCCCCAGTCTCCAATATGATTATCTGCCACAACATTGTATCCCAAATATTTAAAAATACGTTTGATGGAATCACCAATAACAGTGCTACGTAAATGTCCAATATGCATACGCTTGGCAATGTTCGGAGATGAATAATCGATAATAACGTCCCCTTCACGATTTAGAAAAGAAAAATCAACTTCTTCTTTTCCCAAATGCGAAACAACTTCGCTAAGATATCTATTGCTTAAATATATATTAATGAATCCGGGACCGGCAATTTCAAGTTTCTCAATCATCTCATTTTCAGGAAAATTAGTGATAATTTCTTGGGCTGTTTGACGCGGATTTTGATTAAATATTTTAGAACTTATCATCGCAAAATTGGTTTGATAATCACCAAATTTCTCATTAGAAGCTTTCTGAATAAATAATTTATCCCACTCAGAATACTCAGGTTTGATTTTCTTTATAGCTTCCATGAACAAAAGTTCTAATTTTTTCTCACATAATTTCATTATCTATTGTCCTTATTTTTCAATTTCTTAAACCTTTTTTTGCGCATGAGTTAATTTCGCAAGTATTTTTTGGAAAAGCATATAAGATGAGAGGTTCATTATTTACCAAAAGTGACTTCTCGTTGTGAATAATCACTTGATGATAAATAAAAAAGCAACCTTTGAGAAGTCTAAATAATCCTTCTTTATAGATATGCGAATACGAAATTATTATAGAATTAAAAATCTTTGAGACGGGGATCTTTATTCCAAATAATAAAAAAAAGAGAAATCTTTTTTATAATACTAATTCAATAAAAATAGTTTTAAAAAGTAAGATATTTTTTTCTTGCTAAAAAAATATCACATCACAAATTTTGCAAATCAAAAAAAGATGGGAATTAAAAATGATTAGAAAAAACTTATTTATCTATATCGTCTGTTTTATTTGTTTAAGTTGTAGTTCTAAAAAATCTATTGAAAATGAAATAACTTTTGAAGTTAAGTATGAGTTGTTAGGGGAAGAATATAATTTTTCGAAATTTATCATTAATCCTCCCAAAAAATGGGTTGAACTATCCACTGAACAGAAAGATTTATTAAATAAGCAAATTAACAGTCCTGATGAAAATATCAAATTGGAGTCAGCATTTATTAATGAGTTATATAATTCATTTATGTTTGTATCACGTTTCATATCTAATGATGAAAATGAATTCAAAAGCTATTTATCTGCAATACGAAAAATTAATATTGATTTCAATATTGTTGAAAGTAGATTTTTTTATAATGGTATAGATATTATTCAATTAATGATAATGAAAAATGAAAATGTAAATATTAAATTAATATGTTCACTCCCTGAAAATACTTATTTAATAGATTATATAGTGCCATATGAAATTTATAGAGAAGAAGTAAAAATAATTGAATCATCAATTGGTTCAATTAAAATAAGTTCTCCTTCTAATTAGATTTGCCAGAGGTATGAGATAATTCGTTTTGAATGTTTTTGCTTCTAATCGCATAATCGACTAAAATTAATCCAGTTAGAAAAAATCTCATGAATCTTTTGAGGGATGCGTAGACTTTAATAATCGTAAGCTCCTATAAAACATAACAGTTAAGCAATATGCAGAAAATTTTAAATTAAAACAAAAAGGAGGATGAATTAAATGTGTCGAGAACCATAATAATAAAATAATATAGATTAATTATTATGGAGTTTTATTGAACAAAAAAAAGTGGGAGAAATTAAAATGAAAAAACATTTAAAATTAAGTATTCTTTTGTTAATAGTGGGATTAGTATTGGTTGGATGCAGTAATGATTCAACAGGCCCTAAAAAAGAAGCACAATTAGAATTAGTCAAAGCATCTATTGAAGTTTTAGATACAGATGCATTTCAATATGAGATATCATTTACATTACAAAATACAGGAACTGCAAAGGCTGTAAACATAGAAGGTCAGTTTGGCATTAAATTTGAAAATGAAACTGAATATATTTGGTCAGATTGGGAATCATTAGATTTTGATTTATCAGCTGGATCAAATTATACTGAAACAACGGTAGATAGTGAAGAAAATGAAGAAGATTTTAATCTTTTGTTAGAATCCGAAATTTATATTCAATTTCGATGGGAAACAGAATAATTAAATAAAAGTAGAACCCATCAAAAACTTTAATACTGCTGGGTTTGAATTAAAAAAAAGGAGAAAATAATGAAAAAAATTAGTACAATTCTAATGATCTTAGTTTTAGTTGCTCTTGTTGGGTGTAGTGCAAACACACATGTCATTGGCAAAGGAGCTCAAACTGGTGAAGTTATTAACGGAAGACAATGGTATGTTCTTTATGGAGCACTACCTTTAAATGAAGTTGACACAGCTGAAATGGCTGGAGATGCAACAGATTATGAAATTACAACCGAATACTCTGTAATAGATGTTATTACTACTCTATTTTTGAATAGTGTTACTGTATCCTCAAGAACTGTAACTGTTAAGAAGTAATTTTTTTACTTTCTTTAAGTAGGAGCGATTAAGAAATATTCTTTTTCGCTCCTACTTTTTTTTTGTAATTTACTCTGAAATCAGTACATGAAAAACGGCACTGCCTGGAGTAATTGACTTTGCTGTCCAAGCCGACTAGGCACATCCCCACTTTTACTATTCATCTATAATTCTCATCCTTTCTCGTGGATGTTTTTATTATCTTAATCTCAATTTCAGTGTTTTCACCAAATTGTTCTTTAATTAAATCTTTTAGTTTCTCTTCCGAGAGTTCATCCAAATCTTTGGGAAATTTAAGCTTTTTATCGTTAATGATAATTATATTGCTAATAACCAGCAATGGTGTTAATGAAATTATAATTAATTCGCTGGGTCATTCAGGCTCCGGGCAGGAAATCAACAACGATTATCCGTTA
>DAOWES010000019.1 GCA_030638385.1 Candidatus Cloacimonadota bacterium
CCGATAATTGCAGATAATTGCTGACGTCGAGATAATGCAATTAAGATATCTTCATCAATTTTATCAAAAGCTTCTCGCAAGTCGGAAAGCTGAAGATCTTGTTTACTAATAAGTTTTTGGTGACTAATTGCATCAGCCAAAACCAATTTGATCATTGCTTCTGCCACAGGAATGATTCTTGGAATTATAAGAATATCGTGCCTGCCACCGGTTTGAAATTTTATCTCCTTATTTTCATGGGAAATGGTTTGTTGTTCCAAATTTATCGAAGGAGTGGGTTTTACTACAAAACGAAAACGGATTTCCTCGCCACTACTCACACCGCCTAAGATTCCACCACAATTATTGCTGATAAAGCCATTTGAATTCAACTCATCATTGGCTTCTTTCCCGGTTAATCCGGAAAATTCAAATCCGCTACCAAACTCAATGCCCTTCACTGCTCCAATTGATACAATTGCTTTGGCTAAATTAGCATCCAGTTTTTCAAAGACAGGATCTCCAAGACCGGGCGGAAGATTGGAAATAACAACCTCCACGATGCCACCGGCAGAATTTCCTTCAGCTTTGATTTTATTTAGATATTCTAAAACTTGCTCATAATTCGTTGAATCGGGCCAATTAAGTTCGTTTGGAAAATTATCAAAATTATTTGCATAAACATTACCTATCTTAATTGGATATAATGCGATATTGATGTTGCCTAATATCTCGTTTACTACAGCTCCTGCAGCGACTCGTGAGATTGTCTCTCGCCCCGAAGCTCTGCCCCCACCGCGATGATCGAAAATTTTAAATTTTTTATACCATGAATAGTCTGCATGTCCGGGTCGAAATATATCTTTTAAATGAGAGTAATCCTTGCTTCTGGCATCTTGATTATATACTAACAGGCAGATCGGCATTCCTGTGGTTACGCCATCTAATAAACCGGAAATAACTTTGATCCGGTCTAATTCTGAACGGCTTGAAGAGTAATTACCTTTTCCCGGACGTCTTTTATCTAACTCGAGTTGAATCTGTTGTAATGGAAATCTTATGCCTGGAATAATATCTTCTAAAACTACTCCTACAGCAACTCCGTGGCTTTCGCCAAAGGCTGTAATTCCGTAAAATCCTGCCAAATGATTTGCTCTCACTTTTGCCTCATATATTTTTTGCTTACATTTTATATTGGTAATTTTGATGTCAATCTATTAGCTATTTAGACATGAATTGTGCTCCCGTATAACAAATTAGAATCGAAGGCGATAATTACAAAATTACCTTCAAAAACTTTCGGGGCTGCATGTTGTTTAGGAATCAATTGACATATAATCGGTCATAAAAAATTTTATTCAGAAACAAATTAATTTTAGTATAATAATGTTTGGGGAGAAGGTATGAATAGTCGTATTAATTTAGTATTGATTTCAATAATATTTATGATGTTTTTTAGTGTACTATTTGCTATTAATGCAAATAGTGAAAGCATTGAAGACATTCAAGCAAAAGTGGCAAGTGGAGAGATGTCTCAATATGAAGCTATTGAAAAAGCGAAAGAATTGGGACTTTCTAATAGCCAAATTAGAGATTTAGCAGAACAATATTACCAAAATGAAGAAGCGGAACAATTCACATCAGATGACTTTGAATTAAATAGTACTGATGAAGATAACGCTACTTATGAAGAAAATTGCACAGATGAAGAAGAAATTACTGATGATAATGAAGAAATAAATTCTAATATAAATGAAACAATTGATATAGAAGAGGGTTATTTTGGTTATGGAGTATTTCAAGGTGCTTCAACAAAATTTACCCCAAGCAAAGTAGGAACAGTAGATCCAAATTACCAGGTTGGTCCCGGAGATGAAATAACAATTTCATTATGGGGTGACACTGAATTATATTATGAAAAAGTTGTTTCAAGAGAAGGAACAATTAAGATTAATAATGTAGGCCAAATTATCGTAAATGGGCTAACTCTTCAAGGGCTTGAAAATAAAATTAAGAAAAGAATGTCAAAAGCGTATGCCAGCATCAATCCGCCTTCAGGTAATCCAACTACCTTCATTGATGTTTCACTAGGTAAATTAAAACCGATTACCGTCTTTATTGTGGGTGAGGCAAAAAACGTAGGCTCACTACAAATTGATTCATATTCCACTGCGTTTACTGCTTTATATTATTCTGGTGGCTCTACTATTCAAGGCTCATTAAGAGATGTTCAAGTTATCAGAAATGGAGAAGTTATTGCTTCTATAGATCTATATAACTATCTGATAAGCGGGAAAAAAAATAGAGATATAAGATTGCAAAATGATGATACTATTTTTATTCCTCATAGAATTTCAACAATTACTTTGAAAGGTGAAGTAAATTGCCCCTCTATCTTTGAATTGAAGAAAGATGAAACATTAAACGACTTATTAAAATTTGCCGCCGGAGTAAAAACAACAGCCGATGTTAATCGCGTGCAGATTGAAAGAATTGTTCCCTTTGATCAAAGAATAAAAACTGATTCAAATCTAACATCAAATCTTGAAGTTATCGATGTGCCATTAATGAATAAAGATAGTTTTGAAATTGCAAGTTTTACCTTATTTGATGAAGATATTATTACCGTATTTCCTTTATTGGATGAACAACTTGGCTATGTATCGATTAACGGGGCTATTTATCGATCCGGGAAATATGAGCTTGAAGAGAATATGACTATTAGTCGACTAATAGAGAAAGCACAAGGATATCTGCCCGATGTATATCTAACAAAAGCTGAATTAACAAGATCTCATCGCAATGGTAATGTTGAATTTATGGCTATTGATTTAACCTCAGATATCACAAATGACCTCATTTTGCAAGACTTAGATAGTTTAAACGTTTACTCAATTTGGGATTTGGTAGAAAGAGAATTTGTAAATATATCAGGACATGTTAAATTGCCCGGCAAATATGACTTACAAGATAATATGATGCTCTCTGATTTACTTTTTAAAACAAGTGGTTTTAATGATAAACATTTTTGGAAAAGAACTTACCAAAAAAGTGGAGAATTGATTCGGATAAACAGTGAAACACTCGAATCTGAGGTTATTAGATTTAATTTAAAAGCACTAGTTGAAGGTGATTCTACTTGTGATATTAGATTGATACATCAAGATTATATCATAATAAGAAAAGCTCCTGAATTTGAACCTCAAGAATTTACTACAATTGAAGGTAGTGTCTTTTATCCCGGTAAATATTTTATTAAAAAAGATGAAACATTATCAAACTTAATCGCTCGAGCAGGTGGCTTTAAAGATGACGCCTTTATTGAAGGAATAAACTTTTCCAGAAAAGGCTTAAAAGTAGTTGGCGATTACAGAAAGGCTCTTTCCGGAAACAAGAATTTCGATGTTACATTAACTGATGGAGATAGTATTTATGTTCCAAACCATCCGGGTGTTGTAATTGTAAATGGGCTTGTAAATAACCCGGGAATTGTGAAATATCAAAAAGGCTGGAGTGTTTATGACTATATTGAAGCTGCCGGTGGATATCATTTAAATGCAGATAAAAGTGAAGTAACCGTTTATTACCCGAGTGGTAATGCAAAACAAAGATGCTTTTTTTCTACTCCCAAAGTAACCGAAGGTGCCAATATTGTTGTTCCAAAAGATAGACCAAAAGAAGACATTAATTGGACTAATGCTATTAAAGAATGGGCCTCAATTCTTGCCAGTACTGTTACAACTATATTCATTATTGCCGCAAAATAAAGGAGATTGTTTTGGAAAATAAAGCACAAAAACCAGATGAAATTGATTTGATAAAAGTTTTTGCTCTACTTTGGGAAAAGCGAAAATTAATTGCAATAACTACTTTTGTTTTTGCTTTATTAGGATTTATCTACGCTTTCGTCATTGCTACACCAATGTATAAATCCACTATTACTCTTTATCCTGCCACTCAGGAAGAGGGTTCTAGTTCTCAATTAATGCAGATGGCTTCTCAATTTGGGCTTGGAGGACTTACTAGCAGCTCCAATAACTATAATATTCCGGATGTAGTTAAAAGTAGAAGATTCTGCGAAAAGATTGTTACTAATAAATGGAATGTGACCCTTAATGATACTATTTACTCTATGAATTTACGAGATTTTTTTAATCGAATAGATAAGGTTAAAGTACCAAAAAAAATTAAAACGATTGAAGGTGACAAAATCCAAGTCTATTTTTTCACGCATTAGATTAAGTATATCTGATTGGAAAAAATTATCAAAAATCCAAAGAATATCGAATCTCACGCATGAAAATGCGAAATTA
>DAOWES010000154.1 GCA_030638385.1 Candidatus Cloacimonadota bacterium
GATGTTGAAACAGTTGATTTTAATAAATACATGAAAATATCTTGGGATACATTATTTACTATCTCATTATCAAAGTAATAAAATCTATTTGTATAATTTGTGAAGTTGCTATGTTCATCATAATCTATTATTGTAAGTTTCATTATCATAATTTTGAATGGTCATATAGAAGATACTAATAATTATGTAAGAATATAATCTGATTTTAATTTCTTTATCTTGTACTGATGGAAATTTGATCTGGAATGGATAAATGTATTCAAAAATATGATTAATAAATTTATCTAATAATATTTTTTTTTCATTTCCTGTTAATCGCGAGTGGGCATAAATCTCTTTATAATAATAATCTCCATAAGCAACAGACATAAATCTGAACAATTCTGTATTTTGAAATTTACCAATATTTTTGAAGAATTTATCTAGTAATTCAAGTATTTTAAGGTTTTCAATATTATATATTGATTCAGCTTTAGACAATGTATTAATAATCGAATTAAATAACTCTAATACTTCAATCTCTAGCATATTGAAAGAAAGATATGGCTTATGGCAGTTTATTCTGTTTTCTTTGTATAATACTTCACATAAGTCATAAAAAATATTATTAGAGTCATTATAATATCCATAATTTCGAAATTTATAAACTAAACTTTTAATTGAATTTATTAGCTCTTTTATAATAACTGAGTTATTAGGTTGGTTTGATTTTCCTAGTGCTTTATCAATTAAATTTAAGCAAAGTTCTGAATTTTTATATGCTTCAGTTGAATTTTCTTCTCTCAATAAATCAATAGTATGTTTATGTAGATTACTAACTAGTTTTTCAACTTTCATGATTCTCTCCATTCTCAGATGTTACAAAATTCAAAATTTCCGTTTCAATATAGTTAGCAATATTTTTCTCAAGTTTTTCAGGTTTCGTTATTATTAACATAGAATGATAAAACAAATAAATAATTATCCCAATATTAATGGAGAATACAAACACAGCACCTGCTAACATCTCCTTGGCGACAAACCAATACATAACACCGATTAACATTATGCTTGTAGTAATAAAACTAGCATAATAGTGTTTCAAATTAAGAGCTTCAATTAAACGCATCCCGTATATTCTTTTATCAAACACAGACTGCAAGATAGCGAAAATCATTATGGTTAAAGATGATATCAAAGCTTGTATTTGCCACATGGTATATAGTAATGGTTTAATGTCATAATCAGAACTTAAAAGAAGATGTGATTTCTCAAATATTGAATGAAAGTGATTTGGTAAAATGTTTATGTAATTAGCAAAGAGAAAAATTATAGCACTAAGAATAATGGATAACCATTTGCTTATCCGATGCTTCAATTTTAGACTTTTACTTAGCCATAATTTCATGTTTTTATTCCTTAAATTTAAAAAAGATTTATATAATTACAATCCTGTCACATTCTGTCTCTCGTCTCTCAAAGACGTATCAGGTATATACGTTGAATCAGCAAAAAGATTACCCCCACTCGTCGATGGCCTAAGGCTGACGCTGAGCGGGAGTGTAAATAATACTATAAGCCTAAAATTTCTCTTGTTTGAGCAGGTGTAGCCAATGGTCGTCCAACCTCTTTGGCAATGCGCGCAATACGTGCAACCAACTGTTCGTTAGATTCCGCTAACACACGTTTATGATAGAAAACATTATCTTCAAATCCAACTCGAATATGCCCACCCATTGTCATAGCCATCATGGCACAAGGTAATTGCCATCTACCTATTCCGGCAACTCCCCAAGTAGCGGTGGGAATTTCTTGTTTTAGATGTTCCGCCATATAGAGTACATTTTTTGGTTTTCCACTCATTCCACCGGGAACACCAAGTACAAATTGCAGATGCAAAGGTGAGTGAGTGATGATGCCTTTTTTGGCAAGTTTTGCAATTACATCAATCATTCCTGATTCATAAACTTCGATCTCCGGTGCTACCCCTGTTTCTTTGAAATATTCAGAAAGTCGGATAATATCTGTAGGAGAATTAATAAAAACTTCATCCCCAAAATTGAGTGTTCCGGCATTAAGAGTTGCCATATCCGGTTTAAGCTGAAGTGGAGCCATTCTATCTTCAAAAGAAACACCCACAGCACCACCGGTACTAATTTGAATCAACATCTCCGGCACAGCTTTTCTTACTTTTAAGATAGTTTCTTCAAAACGCTCTAATCTTTGTGATGGAGAGCCATCATCTTCACGCACATGTAAATGCAATACTTGTGAGCCGGCTTCAAAACAAGCTTTCGCGCAAGCAGCCTGCTCATCCGGAGTAATTGGTAAATTTGGTTGAGCTTCTCTAGTTGTTTCCGCTCCGGTAAGCGCAGTAGTAATAATCAATGGATGGTTCATTAATCATCTCCTTATTTTTTGTTTATGAATATAGATCTAATAACCAAAAAAACTAACAATGAAATTATCAAAGTTAGCTTCGAACGCGACAATGTGCATTGTCGCGTCCCTTACTTCGTAATAAAACCGCTTAATTCAGGTTTTATTTTAGGCAAAAGATTTGCAAAACATTACATCATTTTTTGCACATCTTCCAAAGCTTCTTTAATAGCAGTAGCTGCGTTATCAAGATCTTCATCAGTGTGACGATAAGCAATATATCCGTGATGATATGGTTGTAAGAAAACACCGCGGCGAATTACTTGAGTATAGAACTCATTGCGCAATTTTTTATACAAACCTTCTTCATCTTTTTTAAAAGAAATAAACGGCATAAGCGGAGCACCGGAAAGCGAGCAATTCACTCCACTTTCAACGATGATTTGTTCTACTTTTTCACAGAACCTTGTTCCTTTCACACGTAATTCATCCAAGATGCAATCACGTTCTAAAATTTCGATAGTTTTAAGAGCAGCAACTTGTTCCAAACTATTTGCAAAGAAAGTAGAGCTAATAAACACTTTATCAGAAACAACATTCATAATCTCTTTCTTTCCCACCACAGCGCTGATAGGATAGCCATTTGCCATAGCTTTTCCAAAAACACTAAGATGTGGAGTAACTCCATAATATGCTTGTGCGCCACCCAAGCTGTAGCGGAAACCTGTACGAATCTCATCAAAGATAAGCACTGTTCCATATTTTTCGGCAAGTTCTTTCACTGCTTCCAAGTAACCGGGTTTTGGTTCTTCAACCGGCTTTGCCAAAGGATGACCAATCGGTGTGATAATTATTGCAGCCATATCTTTGCCGTGTTCTTTCATCAATTTTTCCAAAGCTTCAATGTCGTTATATGGAAATGAGTGAACATCTTCCCACAATTTAGCCGGTATTCCCTCTTTAACTTCCACACACCAATCGTGCCAGCCATGATATCCACAGCGAGCAATTTTTATTCTATCTGTGTAGGAGCGGGCAATTCGAATAGCTGTGGTTGTAGCATCGGAACCGGTTTTGAGAAATAAACTCATTTCTGCTGATGGAATGAGTTCTCGCATCTTTTTGGCTAACTCATTTTGAACAGGTTGAGTAAGAGACATACAAAATCCATCAGTTTGAATTTTATGTATAACTGCATCATCAATCTCTTTTTCTTTGTGACCAATAATGATAGGTCCATATGCACACAACATATCAAGATATTCATTTCCATCAACGTCTTTAACTTTTCCGCCTTCGGCAGAATCGAAGAAAATTGGATATTCTCCAACAACAAAATTATATGGTCTTCTAATTCCTAAAATAGCACCCGGAATCAGTTCTAATGCTTCTTCATAATATTTATTTGATTTTTCTAAATTTAATTTTTCAGCCATTCTTTTCTCCTTTTAGTAACCCCACAACCCATTATCTATTACCTACTACATTACCTTTCAAATAAAGTAGTAATTCCCATACCACCACCTATACAAAGTGATGCTAAACCTTTTTTATTTCCACGCTTTTTCATTTCATGTAAA